>JASHVE010000438.1 GCA_030039675.1 Acidobacteriaceae bacterium
CCCTCACGCATTCAGCACATCCTGCAGCTTGTTGATCGTCCGGTGCAGGTCCTTGTCGTTGCGACGCTGTTCATCGATCTTGCCGATCGAGTGCATCACCGTAGTGTGGTGCTTGTTGCCGAACTGGCGGCCAATCTCCGGCAGGCTCGCTTCCGTCATCTGCTTGGCCAGGTACATGGCAATCTGCCGCGGCACTACCACGTTGCGCGAGTTGTTCTTCTGCTTCAGGTCCGAAACCCGCATGCCGAACTGCTCGGCGACTGCGCGCTGAATCGCCTCGATCGTCACCTTGCGCACCTGCATATCGATGAACTGCTTCAGGCACTGCTGCGTGGCGGCCAGTGTGATCTCCATCTTGTTCAATTGGCACCACGCGACCAGGCGCGTCATGGCGCCTTCGAGCTCGCGCACGTTGGTGCGTACGTTCGAAGCGATGAACAGCGCCACATCCGTAGGCAGCGTCACCTGTTCGCTCTCGGCCTTCTTCTGCAGAATGGCGACCTTCGTCTCGAGGTCCGGAGGCTGGATGTCGGCGATCAAGCCCCACTCAAAGCGCGAGCGCAGCCGCTCCTCGATCTCCGTCAGTTCCTTCGGCGGACGATCGGAAGCGATCACCACCTGCTTCATGCTCTCGTGCAGCGCGTTGAAGGTATGAAAAAACTCTTCCTGTGTGCGCTCTTTCTGCGAGATGAACTGGATGTCGTCGATGAGCAGCACGTCCACCGTGCGGAAACGATCGCGAAAACTGGTCATGCGATCGTTGCGAATCGAGTTGATCATCTCGTTGGTGAATTTCTCTGCCGACACATAGCAGATGTTTGCTACCGGCTGCCGCCGCTTCACTTCATGGCCGATGGCGTGCATCAGGTGTGTCTTGCCCATCCCCACGCCGCCGTACAGGAAGAGCGGGTTGTAGGCGCGCGATGGCCGCTCGGCCACAGCCAGCGCAGCGGCGCGCGCAAACTGGTTGCCGTTGCCGATGACAAATGCGTCGAAGGTGTAGCGCGGATTGAGCTGCGCCGCGGTGGACCAGTCAAAGCGTCCTTGCTCCGGCGCGCGCGCAGGAGCAGGCGGCGGCGCTGTGGGCGCATGCGAGGGAACAGGGCCAAAGCCACCGTCCTTGCGCTGCGGCGGGATCGAAGGATCCTCCTCAACCGTGACAAAGCTCACATCGTCGAACTCCAGAGCCTGCAGGTCGATCGCTTCCTGAATCAGATCCCCGTACTTGTCGCCGATGTGTTGAAACTCGGGCGACGGCACCCGCACATAAAGAGTGCGGCCTGCGGCGTGACTGTAGCGTGTGGGTTTGAGCCAGGTCTCGAACGACTGCCGGATCACCTTCTTTTCCAGTGCCGCGAGAATCTGAAGCCAGGGGTTCAATGCCGAAGCTGGCGAAGCTGCTATTGCCATGATGCAAATCCTCGCCTGTGTCAGTCCTCTCTCAAGGACGTCAGGCTGTTTTTCTATTCTAAGGGCGGTTATGGCAACGGTTATCTCTTGGCGCAAAGCACGAGGCTTTCCGTCCCGTTGGCCGATACCGCCTACCTGTGTGCCGCTGGTCTGCCCCTGAAGAACGCATCTTGGGGCTTGGGTAAAACCGTCCCGAAAGACGGCATGTGAAACTTTCTTGAACGGTCCCGATAGTAGCACATCTGGCGCTCGTTGCAACGCCTCTTTCACATAAGTTTTTTGCCGCTTCAATGAGTTGCACCAAGGATGGTGAATCTCTCCGCGCAGGTTACTAGAGTCACTGCGGGAAGAGGAGAAAAAGTGATCTTTCGCCGAATACCCAAGTAGGATTTTCGAACGCCTTTGCGTCTCTTAGATGCTTGCGACCGCGGCTACGGGTTGCCACCATTGTGCCTGCGAAATGCGTGGCCAAGCTGGATTCAACTCGCACTCTGAGGTATACTTAAAACTGCTGTCAAAGCATAGATTTTCTTGAGAGAAACAGGAGCGCACGTCCATGCCCAAGCGCACATTTCAACCCAACCGGCACCGCCGCGTAAAGACACATGGATTCAGGTCGCGCATGAAGACCAAATCAGGCGCCGCTGTACTGAGCCGCCGCCGCGCCGCAGGGCGCAAGCGCGTGTCGGTAAGGGCAGGCTACCGCGACTAGCGCATGCCGCGCGCAGGTAACCGCTCCCGCGCATGGTTGTATCCCGGTTTCGTGGTTTGCTGCCAAGATCGAGTATGCCGTTGCGAATCATCTGGCCGGGTTCAGTCCTTCCGATGAACATCCCTTCCCAGCCTGCGCAGCACCAAACACTGGTTGGCGTGCGTCTTCGCAAGCACTCCGATTTTCAGCGCGCCTACGCGGCAGCCCGCAAGCGCCAGTCGACGTCGATGAGTTGGTTTCTCGCCTTGCAAACGCCCGTCGAAGGTGATCGTTCCTTGTCCGGATCTTCGTCGGCTTGTAATCGGCCGCGCGTAGGGCTCACCGTCGGCAAAGTGCTGGGCAAAGCGCACGAGCGGAACCGCATCAAGCGCCGGATGCGTGAGGCCCTTCGTCGCCATGTCGATCTGCTGCCGCAGGGATGCGATCTCATCTTTCATCCCCGGCGCGCTGTGCTCACTATCGAATTCACGAAACTTGAGACGGAGATCGTGCGTATCCTTGAACAGGCCAAGGTTGAGGCAGCACGGGCCAAAGCGCCAACTTCAGGTTTCCACGCCTCGTCCACCGCGCCCGCATTATGACGCGCCTGTTGCTCGCCATTCTCGCTCTCTATCAGCGCTGGATTTCTCCGGTGCTGCACTCGCTCAGTGCCGGCGGCTGCAAATATCTGCCCACATGCTCGGAATACGCAGCCACGGCGATCGCGACGCACGGACCGTTACGCGGTAGCGTGCTCGCCGCATGGAGGCTTCTGCGCTGCCATCCCTTTGCGCACGGCGGATTTGATCCCGTGCCCAACTCCCGCGGAAAAGCCGCGCCGGAGACACGTAGCGGAAGACCTGTCCCCCACAAACCATTACCATAGAAAGAGCGTCCGCTGGCGCGGGCGTCTTTCAAACCGACAGGAAGTATCCTTTGCCCGAAATTCACAATCCCAACCTTCAATCGCAAGGGCCCGGCAACAGCGGCGGCAGCGGTGGCGATCTCCGCTCGACTATGGCCTTTATGCTGCTGGCGATCACTGCCTTCTTCGGCTATCAGTATTTCTTCAATAAGCCCCAGCCAGAGACGCACGCGCCGTCGCAGACGCAATCGCAGACCCAACCGCAGAGCACACCGGCGGTTCCCCCGCAGGTGACTGCGGCTGCCGCAACCGCGCAGCCCGCAACGCCCACCGTCACCGCTGCGATGGAAACCGACACTACGGTCGAGAACGAACTCTACAAGATAGTCTTCACCAATCGTGGCGCACAGGTGAAGCACTGGATCCTGAAGAAGTACTTCGACGATTCCGGCAAACCGCTGGACATGGTGCAGCCCGAAGCCTCGGAGCGCTTCGGCTTTCCACTCTCGCTCTTCACCTATGAGCCGGCGCTCACTTCCCAGTTGAATCAGGCGCTCTACCAGGTGACGGTCAAGGGTCCGCAGCCCTCGGCCACGGGCCTTATTCTGGCGCCGACAACTCTCAGCTTTCACTACGCAGCCAGCGGCCTCGACGTAGTCAAGACCCTCCGCTTCGACAGCAGCTACGTGATTTCGATCGAAACGTCCGTCAAGCGCAACGGCGTCCCCGTCCGCGCCTTGTTGGAGTGGCCCGCAGGCCTGGGTGACATGGAGGAGTTCCATACGTCATCGATGCTGCGCGCGCAGACGCGCACGCCCTCCTACTTCGCGTGGTCCATCGCCGGCAAACAGGATTCGCAGACGGCGGCCAAGGTGAGCGGCAACGCAACGCTCAGCGAGCCGTATCAGTACGCGGCCGTGAGTGATCTTTACTTTGCCGCGGCCTTCCTGCCCGACGCGCCGGAGGATGCGACGGTTGTTACACTGCACAACTCAATCGACCTGCCCGGCAATCCCAGCGACCCGACCAGCAAGAAGACGCCCGCTGACGTGCTGGGCATTGCCGTCGGCTCAACGGCCGGCGACACACGGCTGCGGCTCTTTGCGGGGCCGAAGGCTACCGACGTCCTGGCCTCGATTCATTCCATCGGCGCCGATGGCAAGCCCAGCGGCCCGACGCTCGAGTCGCTCATCCAGTTCGGCTGGTGGACCTTCATCGCCAAGCCGCTCTACCTGATTCTCCGCTTCATGGTCGAGCATGGTGTCGGAAACTGGGGCTGGGCAATCCTCATCTTCACTTTGGTCTTCACTCTGGCGCTGCTGCCCACGCGGTTAATGATGACCAAGTCGTCGCTCAAGATGATGCGCATTCAGCCCAAGCTGGACGCGCTCAAGAAGAAATATGCAAACCTGAAGATGAATGACCCCAAGCGCGCCGAGATGCAGCAGGAGCAGATGGCGCTGATGAAGGCGGAGGGTGTGAACATGTACGGCGGCTGCCTGCCCATGCTGCTGCAGATGCCGCTCTTCTTTGCCTATTACAAGGTGCTCGAAAACGCCGTCGAGCTGCGCCAGGCGCATTGGTTTTGGCTGCCCGATCTTTCGCAACCCGATCCGACCCACATCCTGCCCATTCTCATCATCGTCACCATGTTCCTGACGCAGTACATTACGCCCTCGCCGGGCATGGATCCTTCGCAGCGCCGCATGATGGCGTTCATGATGCCGGTCATCTTCGGTTTCATGTTGTGGCACTACGCTTCGGGCCTGGCTCTCTACTGGATCACCAGCAACATCATCTACCTGGCTATGCAGATCGCCATCAACCAGTCGAGCATCGGCAAGGAGATGCACGCCATCGCCGCACGCCGCGCCGCCAAGAACCCGCGGACCATTCAGGCGCGCCGCTAACCCACGAACTTCCGTGCCCCATCCTTTCGACTTCTTTCTGTCGAAAGGATGGGATTACCTCTCCTCGGATCCCGCTCTCACTTCCCGCAATCTGGACCGATCGACCGCGCGTTCGCCGCATCCCGCCCTCGTGCTGTATCGTCCAATGCGTATGGCAAATACGAGCAACGTTCCGCATCCAGCGCCCGAAGCGGAAGAGGTTTACCGCCGGTGGATCGCTTTTCTCGATGAGGAGTTCACGCGGCACAGCTCGCCTACGCGCCGCTCCGAAGTGGTGCGCGACCAGCTGTATCAGCTCTATCTGGGGCGACCCCATGGCGGAAAGTTGAATCTCACGCTCACCTCCGAGCTGCCCGGCAACGTGGTGAGCCTTTCCCTCGACCCGGAGAACGTCACCATCGAAGCCGAACACTTTGCCGACGCTGACCGGCAAAAACTCAGCGAGCTCAAACCGCTCCTCTGGTTCTGGCAGATGTTCGACCGCTCGCCGGTCGGTCTCAATCATTGGCTGGGCCTGCGCTTTCGCTGCATGCTCGGCCGGCACATCTTCGCCCACGTGGGCACGGGCGTAAAGATCTACCACGGCGTCGATCTCACCTATGGCTACAAGCTTTCCATCGGCGACGGCGTCACCATCCGCCAGCGCGCCCTGCTCAACGACCGCGGCGGCATTACCATCGGCGACCACGCCGTCATCGGCTCCTATGCGCGCATCTTTTCGCACGCTCACGATCCGCACAGGTACGATCAGGTTACGCTCAGGCCCACGACGATCGGCGCCCGCGCCCTCATCGCCAGCCACGCAATCGTGCTGGCCGGCCAGAACGTCGCGGAAGGCGAAGCCATCGGCGCCTTTCCCTCAGACCGCGCCTGAGACACCGGCGACCGCATGCTAACCTGAGTCTTCGACCACTCGCCCCGCTACGCGATAACCGCGAGCGGAGGTGCAGGGATCGGGGAGTGATCGTTTGTCTTCCAGTGCTTTTCTCATTGCCGTCTTTGAGTTCGTTCTGCTGTTGTTTTCGCTCAGCTTCCACGAATGCGCCCATGCCTGGATGGCTTCGCGCTTGGGCGATCACACCGCGCGCATGCAGGGCCGCGTGACGCTCAACCCCATGTACCACGTGGATCCTGTCGGCACGCTGCTCTTTCCGGCGCTGATCATCTTCGGCCCCTTCTTCGGGTTCACCTTCTTCAG
>JASHVE010000439.1 GCA_030039675.1 Acidobacteriaceae bacterium
GGCTTGAGATAGTGCTTGCGCAGGGAGTTTGCGGAGGCGAGCCCCTCACGGAACTTTTGTTCACCGGTCTGGCCGATCTTCGTGAGGAGAGCACGATCTTCAGCGGGATCGAGGATCTCGCGGGCGGTCTCAGCTAATTGCTGCCAATCGTGCCATTCACCGATCTTGTCTTTCACCTTGCCGAGAGTGCCGATCAATGCAGGGTTGGCAACGGGATCAGTCTGGGGGAGAAGCTGCAGGATGGAGCGCAGCTCCTTCACCTTCAGGCGGAAGGGATGGAGATTGCGCGCGCTGAGCGTGGGCCAGCGGCTGAGCTCGCGAACACGGTCGCCGATGACGGCGTGGATGTGCAGCTCGGAGTGGTCCTCGGTGGTATCCGATGAGCCTGAGTTCTTGTCGGCGAGCGCGGCGCGGACGAGCTTCGCGTACTGCTTGAGGTTGCGCCGGGCAGTCTTGCGCTGCTGGTCGATGGTGTCGAGCAGATCTGCAAGGCTTTTTTCCCGTGCGACTCCAAGTTGTTCAACGAGAAGAACGAGCGACTCGCGGTAGGAGTCTTGCGGGAGGCTGAGAGCGTTGTCCGTAAGAACGTCCATGTCGCGCACGCTGCCGGCAGCTTTGCGGACAGGCTTGATGGATTTGAGCAGGCGCTGGGCTTTCTTCTCGTCGGGCTGGGTGAGCGCGCCGGCAATGGCCTCAATGGTGCGGGCGCGTGTGCGCAGCTTATGGACCGTCTCCGGAGGAGGGTCTTTGGGCAGCTGCTTCAGCGACTTCCGCATCTGGCGAAGCGGCTTCTGCACGCGCTCGAGGTCCATAGTCATTTCTTTAGAATGAAGCGGTTCGGGTCGAGTTGGCAAGCTTGGGCGCGGCGGCTAGAGTGAGGGAGTGAACGGGCTTCTGGTAGTGGACAAGCCGGGTGGAATGACGAGCCACGATGTGGTGGCGCGCTTGCGCAGGATCAGCGGGGAGCGGTCGATTGGACATTTGGGCACGCTGGATCCGATGGCGACGGGAGTGCTGCCGCTGCTAATGGGCAAATATACGCGGCTGGCACAGTATTTTTCGGCGGCGGAGAAGAGCTATACGGGGACGATCCGGTTCGGGTTCGCGACCGATACTTACGACGCCGAGGGCGAGCCGGCGGGGCCGGACCTGCAACCAATGCTGCGGCCGGACGTTGTACGGATAGCGGCAGCTCGGTTTCAAGGAGAGATGGAGCAGGTGCCGCCGCCGTTTTCCGCAAAGAAGATTGACGGCACACCGGCGTATAAGCTGGCGCGCGCGGGAAAGCCGGTGGAACTGCGACCTGCGAAGGTGCGTATTTTCGAGTTTGAGATCGCGCGCGTGGAGGGCGCAGAGGCGGATTTTGCCGTGACGATCAGCGCGGGCGGTTACGTGCGTTCGATTGCGCATGAGATGGGGCAGACGCTGGGCTGCGGTGCGCATCTCACGCGGCTGCGGCGGACGCGCGCCGGGGCCTTCACGCTGGAGCAGGCGCACACGCTGGACGAGCTGGAGAAGATGATGGGGAACGTGGCGTCGTTGGAGGCGTGCTGCGTGCATCCACGGAGTTTGCTGCCGGAGATGCCGGCGGTGTGCGGCGACGAGCAGGCGCTGGGAAAACTACGCAATGGCGCGCAGGCGAATCTGCCGGAGTTCTCTGACACGCCAATGGTGAAGGTCTTCGAGGGGCAGCGGAATCTGGTGGGGATTGCGAAGAGGGTGGTGGGCACGCTGTTTCAGCCGGTGACGATTTTTGGTTGACAGCGAACAGTGGTCAGTTGTCAGTTTTTGTCGTGGCGGATGGGGCTGATACGTTCAACCGAGGTTTGGAATTGAGAACTAAGAACTGAGAACCACGGACCGACAACAGTTCATTGTCCTCGCACCAGCAAGGACCTAAGCGCAGGCAGCAGCGTTTTGGCCAGGATCGCGGAGCCCTTGGCGGTGGGATGAATGCCGTCGGGCTGGATGGTGCCTGGGGCGCGGATGAGGTCTTTGTAGATCATGGGCACGAAGGCGACGTGGTGGCTGGCGGCCAGGGTGCGGAAGACCTGCTGGAACGACTGGATGTAGTCTGGGCCGTAGTTGGGAGGAAGCGTGATGCCGGCGAGGAGAATGCGGATGTGCGCGGCTTCGAGCATGGTGAGGACCTGATCGAGATTACGGCGCGTTTGGTCGAGAGGGAGGCCGCGCAGACCGTCGTTGCCGCCGAACTCGACGATGACCACGTCAGGATGCAGAGCGAGAATCGCGGGGAGATCGGCGACAGCATCTTTGGTGGTGGCGCCGCTGATGCCGCGGTTGAGCACTTTGTAGTGGTAGCCTGCTGCGTCTAAATCATGAGCGAGAAAGTCGGGATAGGATTGGCCTTCGTCGAGTCCATAGCCGGCGGTGATGCTGTCTCCGAAGCAGACCAGGACGCGGGAACTGGCCGCAGCGAGAGGCTCGACCAAAAGTAAGAAGAGAGCGAGTGAAATGAGAAGAGCGCGGCGAACGTCCACGGGAATAGTGTAGAAGAACAGGCAGCAGGGAATAGGGAGTAGGGAACTGCAGGAGGAGTTAGGTGATTGAGGTTCGGGATGCGAGGAAGTGGATCCAGAATGGCGCGCGGCGCGTAGACATTTTGAAGGGAATCTCGCTGACGATTCCTGCCGGGCAGTTTGTGGCTGTGGTGGGCGCGAGCGGAAGCGGGAAGAGCACGCTGCTGGGATTGCTGGCAGGTCTCGATACGCCGAGCGCGGGGGAGATCTGGCTGGATGGCGTGCCGATTCACAACCTCGTGGAGTCGGAGCTTGCGGCGGTACGGGGAAGGAAGATTGGATTTGTGTTTCAGTCGTATCAACTAATCCAAACGTTGACGGCGCTCGAAAATGTGCTGCTGCCGTACGAGCTGAATATGGAGGGGAATGGGATCGAGAAAGCGCGGCGGATGCTGGATGAAGTTGGGTTGAATGAACGGATGGATCATTATCCGGTGCAGCTTTCGGGCGGCGAACAGCAGCGTGTGGCGTTGGCGCGGGCGTTTGTGGCCGATCCGCCGATTGTGATGGCTGATGAGCCAACGGGAAATCTCGACTCGGCGAATGGAAGACACGTGCTGGATCTGCTGCTGGAGAGAAATCGCAAGGCGGGAACGACGCTGGTACTGGTGACGCACGATCCTGAAGTGGCGAGCCAGGCGGACCGGAAGATTGTGCTGAAGGATGGTCTGGTGGTGGAGGATACGTTGACCGTTGCAGCCGCAAGCGAAGCGCTCGTTCAAAGCGAGGAAAAGAATGGCTAAGCGAGCGTTGACCTGGAAGCGCGCGGCGGCCATTGCGTGGCGCGATCTGAAGTCGGCGCCGGGCAAGTTTGCGTTTGTGGTGCTGAGCGTCGCGGTAGGCGTTGCGGCGCTGGTGGGCGTGCGCGGGCTGAGCGACAGCTTTCGGCGAACGCTCTCCGGCGAAGCGCGCTCGCTGATGGCCGGCGACCTGAGCGCGCGCATCCTGCGCGATCCTACGGCGGATGAGCTGGCGCATGTGGCGACGATCATGAAGAGCAGTAAGAACGGTGTACGCTCAACGTGGGTGACGGAGACGGTCTCGATGGCGTCCGTGTCGCACGATCCGGTGCCGCTGCTGGTGTCGCTCAAGGCCGTCGATCCGAATGAATATCCGTATTACGGCACCGCGGAACTGCAACCGGCGATGAGCCTGAAAGAGGCGCTGGCGGGCGATTCGGTGGTGGTGGCGGATGAGTTTTTGATCCGGCTGAACGCACATGTGGGCGAGACGCTGCGATTAGGCGGGAAGACATTCCGCATTGCGGCGGTGCTGGAGCAGGAGCCGGACCGGATCACAGCCGGCGCGGGATTGGGGCCACGGGTGATGATCTCGCAGGAGGCTTTGCAACAGACGGGATTAGTGGCGCCGGGGAGCCGCGTAAGCGAGCGGCTGCTGGTGAAGTTGCCGGACACAGGAGGACGCGGGCTCACAGCGGACGCGGCGATTGCCGTGATGCGGAGCCAACTGGAGTCGGCGTTGCCGGACGCGCAGGTGATGGATTTTCGGGAAGGGAATCCGGCGCTGACGCGAGGGCTGGACAATGCGACATCGATTCTGAGCCTGATCTGCCTGGTGGCGATGGTGCTGGGCGCGATTGGCGTGGCCATGGCGATGCATGCGCACCTGGAGCAGCGCATGGATATGCTCGCGATTCTGAAGGCGCTGGGTGCGGGTTCCGGCGATTTGCTGCGCATCTTTCTGCTGCAGACGCTGGGGCTGGGCCTGGCTGGTGCGGTGCTGGGTGTGGCTGCGGGTGTGGGCGTGATGGTCGCGCTGCCTTCGGCCTTCGGGAATCTGCTGCCAGTGCATGCGGTGCTCGCGGTGCCGTGGCAATCGGGACTCGCAGGACTGGGAACGGGCGTTTTGACGACGCTGTTGTTTTGTTTGCCTCCGCTTCTCGATGTGCGCGGTGTGCGGCCGGTGCTGGTGCTGCGCCGGTTGGTGGAGCAGGGACCGGGTCGATTGCAGGGACGCCTTGCCCGCTGGCTAAAGCGGTGGCCACAGTTGCTGCTGTCAGCTGCGCTGGTGCTGCCGCTGATCGGCATTGCGTGGGCGCTGTCGGATTCCGCGGCCGTGGGCGTGCGCTTTGGTGCGGCGTTTGCCGGAGCGCTGGTGGTGCTGCTCGTTCTTGCCGGCGTGACGCTCGCGGTGCTGCGCTTTTTGCTGAATCGGACGCGGCTGGGATTACCGTCGTCGCTGCGACATGGGCTGGCGAATCTTTACCGGCCGGGGAACCAGTCCGCGCCAGTGCTGGCCGCGTTGGGCACGGGGGTGATGCTGATTCTGGCGGTATATCTCATCCAGGTTGATCTGTTGCGCGATCTGCATGAGACTGCGTCGCCGAGGCTGCCGAATGTTTTTCTCGTAGATGTGCGGACTGACGAAGTGCCGGGCGTGAAGGCTCTCTTTCAACGGCATCCTGGCGTGACGCGTGCGCCGGAACTGCTGCCGGTGGTGCTGGGCCGCTTTGTGAGCGTCAAGGGGCAGCCGGTGGAGCAACTGAAGGGACAGCATTTTCCGCTGCGGATGCTGGAGAGTGCCGAGCTAAGCTGGGCCGATGCGCCGCCCGACGGCGACAAAGTGGTCGAGGGCGCGTGGTGGAAGGATGCGAATGCGGCGGAGATCGCGATTGGGGAAGGCGTCGCCAAGCGGCTACAAGTGCGTGCCGGGTCGCAGGTGGAGCTTGAGATTGGAGAAGCAACGCGCGCGCTGAAGGTGGGCGCGATTTATCGCGCAGATGGGCAGCATCCGGGAGCGCGCGTCCAATTTGAGCTACCCTCGGACCTGCTGAAAGACCAGCCGGCGACGTGGTATGGCGGCACACGCATTGATCCCAGGCAGATACCATCGATCGAGCGGGAGTTGTTCGCCGCGTATCCCACGGTTACTGTGATCAACGTGGCCGATGTATTGGATCGCATTGAGAGCGTGGTGGACCAGATTACGTTTGTGGTGCGGCTGCTGGCGGGATTCTCAATTCTTGCGGGGCTGATGATTCTGGCTTCGAGCATTGCCAGCACGCGGTTCCGGCGGATGCGCGAAGCCGTAGTTCTGAAGACGCTGGGAGCCACGCGGATGCGCATCGTGCGCACGTTCAGCGTGGAGTTTAGCGTGCTGGGACTGCTGGCCGGCGCGGTGGGCGTGGTGTTTGCAAACGTGTTAACACGCGTGCTGCTGCGTAGGCTGGATGTGAGCTTCCATATTGAATGGGGAGCGACGATGATCGCGTTGGTCGGAACCGCGGTGCTGGCCACGGCCACAGGATGGATCGCGAGCTACCGCATTCTTGGCTTGCGGCCGCTCGAGGTACTGCGCGAGGAGTGATGAATGATTCTTGCACGCCAAGGGAAAGCACTACTTCAAGCATTGCCCCAACGACAATCATTGCGTTGCCCAGGTGCTGGGCCGCAACTGGCCGTGTAATACCGCACCTGTTCTGGGCGCAAGCTCGATTGACCCTGTTGCCGATTACCTTTATGATGAACAAGTTGGCTTTCGACATCCGGCGCTCTGCCGCGAGCCGCGAACGCGGCTGCGTTTTTTGCTGCCCCCTCGTTCAATGGTAGGACAGCTGACTCTGGATCAGCATATCGGGGTTCGAATCCCTGGGGGGCAGCCAATTTAGAATCAACAATTTACGCTTCCTCATCCTCCCGAAAACGCCTCTGTCGTAACATTTTGTCGTAACTTTTCGTTGGGGAATTCTGTGGAATTCCGGTCCCTATCAGAGAACCTCAGGGAAAAGAGCGATGCTGTTGCGCCACGCATGCGGCGTCACTGTATGACACCTTAGCGTCGCAGATCGAGAAGCCTTCCCGCGTTTGACCGAACGCCTGTTCTGTCTGAAAAAGACACTCACCATGGAACACGGGAAACGGCCTACACTCCCTCGCGG
>JASHVE010000440.1 GCA_030039675.1 Acidobacteriaceae bacterium
GTGTATATGCCTGTCGATCTGCGTTCCGCCAATGTCGTCATCCGCCCTGCAATCCGGAGCTTCGAAGTCGCGTTGGGAACTTCGGCGGGCGTTCCTGGCGAGTGCACCATCCCTCTTGACGAGTTGGTGGTGGGCGTTGAGCACGGGCGCTTCTACGTTTGCTGGTTACCGGCCAACAAGAAGGTCCTGTTCACCACGGGTCATATGTTGAACCACATGCACGCGCCAGCGGTGGTGACATTTCTCTCCAACCTGAGTTGCGACGGCAACGCACTCTTCAGCTCATTCGATTGGGGGCCGGCGGAAGGCTTTCCGTTTTTGCCGCGGGTTGAGGCAGGCCGCGTGGTTCTTCGTCCCGCCGAGTGGCGATTGAAAAAAGACGATCTGGCCACCGATTCCGATGAATCCTACCGGCGCAGCCTGGAGCAGTGGCGCTCCGAATGGGACGTTCCCAGGCATGTCTGCCTCACCTTCGGCGATAACCGGCTGGTACTCGATCTCGCGCAGGAAGCGCAGGCTGCCGAGCTCAAGGCGGAGTTGACGAAGCTGCACGACGCCGGTTGGCTGACGGTGCAGGAACTCTTACCCACGCTTGAAGACGTGTGGCTGCCGGGACCGGAAGGGAGATTTTACAGCGAGCTGGTGGTTTCGCTCGTGCTGGCTCAAAATGAACTTGCTCCGCGCCAGGCAGAGAGGCTCCACGCCGAATCGGAACCGGCATCTGGCGCGGATCACGCTGCGCAGAGTTCTGTACATACACTCCCCAGCGGCAGCCATGCGGTCTCGCGCTGGCAGCCGCCCGGCAGCGAGTGGCTATTCGCCAAGCTCTACTGCCCCAAGAACCTCGAGGATGATGTCCTATGCGACTCGATGTTCGCATTGGCGGAGAATGCTGTAGCCTCCGGCTTCGCAGACGCGTGGTTCTTCATCCGATACGCCGACCCTGAACCGCATATCCGGTTGCGATTTCACGGGCCGACCGAGACCCTGACCCATCAGCTCTTTGCTCACGTCTGTGAATGGGCTGGCCGGTTAATGTCGGATGGCTTGTGCCTGAAGTTCCAGTTCGACACCTACGAACAAGAGGTGGAACGTTTTGGCGGGGCGAAGGGAATGATCAGTTCAGAAGCGATCTTTGCCGCCGACAGCCGATGCTCGATTGAGATACTGCGTCATTGCAGAGCGAAGCTGTGGCCGCACGATCAAGGCACTCTGCTCGCTCTGACCATGGATGACCTGCTTCAAAGCCTGGGATTGACGGGCAAGGAACTGCTTGCCTGGTATGACAAGAAGGCTACTCCAGGAGGAATGGATGTCGGTTCGGATTACCGAACACGAAAAAACGTGCTTCGCTCCGTAATTGGGCAGCCCGAAACATTTCTGGCCGGCTATGAAGGAGGTTCTGCACTTGCCGCAATTCTTGAGGTTCGGCGCAGGGCAGTCGCGGCGGCTGCGCAACGCTTGCGCGAGCTCGCCGGTGCAGGCCAGCTAGGACAACCACTTGAAGATTTGTTCAATTCTTTTGTTCACTTGCACGCAAATCGCGTCAGAAACGTCGATGCGCCATCCGAGCAGAACATTTTGAGTCTTCTCCTTCGCACCCGCGAGAGCCTGGAAAAGGCCCCTCTTACAAGATCGCTCGTTAGCTAAGGCCGGCTGGGAGCAGTTGTCCAACTAGAGCAGTTCCCGAATTAACGTCGACTTTTTGAGCGCCGTGCAAGGTGGCCTTTTCACAAGGAAAAGGCCACTTAAACATCTTCCTCCGGTATACACAAATTCGGGAACTGCTATCGACCACTTTTCGCTCCTAGAGCGGACGCAGGCTACCTCACTCTCTGAATTTCTTTACCATCGGTCTGCGCGGTGTGTGTCGGTGAACACCGAAACACATCCGGGCAGCGATCCACAGAGCGGATTCGGATTTTCGATCGGCACAAATATCTGGTTGTTGACAGGGTTGACGGTCACCGAATGGGCGTCGGTTCCCGTAGGATAGTTTTCGATCCATTCATTCGTATCGGCGTTAATGACGCCCAGCACCGGAGACGCTGTGGTTGCGGTTGGGCTCGTGAAAAAGTCGCGTGCTCCGAGGTAATAGTGATGATCTGCAGGGTTGTACGCGCCGTAGTCTACGCCGCCGACTTGTGTGAGATCGGCCAGGATTGCTCCCGTGCTTCCATTGATGACATAAGTGCGCGGCGCGAACTGAACCGGATCAGGCGCAGGGAATCCCGGGTCGCAGGTGACCAGAACATTGTCGCCAGGTCCCTGCGCCATTCCGGACGGCATGCAGTTGTTCAGTCCCGAAAACACCTGCGTCACCTGCCCTGTTACTGGATCCATGACGGCGACAGCGCCCGCGGTCAAATCCGATCCGACCTCCGGAATGCTGATAAGAAACTTCTTGGTGCGGGAGTCATACAGAACACTGCCGATGCCGCCCTGCGAGGTGTCGGGCGTGCCGTTCGTCCCATCGAAGGTCACTTGCTTCACGATCTTAAAGGTCGTGCTGCTGATCAGTGTGACAAAGGCAGGAGTTGAATCGCCGTTAGAAACTATCACAACTTGATCGACCGGATCATAGTCCATCTCGTCGGCTCGATACATGCCGCCTGTATTAATTTCGGCGACTTCAGGCGGCGAAGTGAGACTTGCGCCAAGGTCAAACACTCTTACGGTGCTTGGGTAGTCTCCAGCAAAGAGGTAATGACCGGCGACCACGTTTCCGTCTGGACCCGAGTGGGGACTGTCAATACCTACGCCGGCAAAAACGGCCGGCGTCTCGCCGACCTTCCTGTCAGTGAGTGCATCAAGGATAGCGACGGCACTCGACGAGCGGCTTGACACGAACAGCAACTGTAATTTGGTATCGACGCGAGCCTGGTCAAAATTGACAAAGGGGTTCGCGTCCGAAGTTCCAGGAACACCTATTGCTGCGATGGGGACGATATATGCCTGGCGGTCGCGATTCTGCAACGGATGCGAATCATCATCGAGATCCGATTGACTGAGGGCTGGTTGACACAAAACCCAGCCGGTGGCCACCGTACACACGAGCACGACGAGAAACTTTCTCATGAGTCCTCCTTCCATGGCTGTGAGGTTCGAGATTGCGCAATTGCGGGTGCATTG
>JASHVE010000030.1 GCA_030039675.1 Acidobacteriaceae bacterium
CAAATCCGGCGTGAATTCGATGCCATCAAAGCCCGCTCCGGCGAGCAAGGCTCCAACCCTCTCCGCCTGGTTGTAGCCGATCTCCAGCACGATGCATCCGCCGGGCACAAGCACGGCGCGCGCGGCAGGGATCAGCCGGCGATAGACATCGAGACCGTCGTTGCCGGCGAAGAGCGCGATGGCCGGCTCGTAGTCGCGCACTTCCACGGCCAGGGCTTCTCGGTCGGACGTGGGCACGTACGGTGGGTTGGAGACAACCACGTCGAACTCTTCTCCTGTGACCGGCGCAAGCAAATCCCCTTCGAGAAAGCGGATGCGATCATCGACTCCGCTGAGAGCGGCATTCTCTTCCGCTATGGCAAGCGTCTTTGGCGAGAGATCAACCGCCGCGATCTGCGCGGCGGGCAGATGGCGCGCCAAAGATACCGCAATGGCGCCCGATCCTGTGCCGACATCGACGACGCGAGGCTGGGGGAATGCTCGCGCGAGCTCGATGGCTTTTTCCACTACTTGCTCAGTTTCCGGCCGCGGAATGAGCACGTCGCGCGCGACGCGGAATGGCAATCCATAGAACTCCGTTTCGCCGGTGATGTATTGTATGGGTTCGCCGCGGTAGCGGCGTTCCAACAGTTCCTCGCAGCGAATGCGGTGGTTTTCGGAAACAGCGTCGTCACCGTGGGCGAGCAACCACGATCTGCTCTTTCCAAGAACATGCAACAACAGAAACTCGGCATCTTGTTGCGCGCGCTCGCGATGCGGCCCCATGAAGAGACGCGCCCGACCGCTCAGCGAGCATGAGTTCACGGTGGGCACGATTCACGCCGCCTGCGTTTCCGCCTTCAACTGCTCCGCCTGGTAGTGTGCAATCAACGCGTCCACAATCGGCTGCAGCCGGCCCTCCATCACCAGGTCAAGCTGGTGCAGCGTCAACCCAATGCGATGATCCGTCACCCGGTTCTGGGGGAAGTTGTAGGTGCGGATCTTTTCGCTGCGATCGCCCGTGCCCACCTGCGACTTGCGCGCCGCGGCCAGTTCCGCGTTCTGCTTCTCCATCTCCATCTCGTAAAGCCGCGACCGCAGCACGCGCATGCCCTTTTCGCGGTTCTTGATCTGCGATTTCTCGTCCTGGCAGCTCACCACGGTGTTGGTGGGCAAATGCGTGATCCGCACCGCCGAGTACGTTGTATTCACGCTCTGCCCGCCCGGCCCCGAGGAGCAGAACGTATCGATGCGAATGTCCTTGGCCTCGATTTTGATGTCCACTTCCTCGGCCTCCGGCAGCACCGCCACGGTGATGGCCGAGGTATGCACCCGGCCCTGCGTCTCCGTCGCGGGAACGCGCTGCACGCGGTGCACACCGCTCTCCCATTTGAGCTGCGAGTACACGCGATCACCTTCGATGATGGCAATCACCTCCTTGTAGCCGCCTACGCCCGACTCCGAAAGCGACATCACTTCCACCTTCCAGCGATGCTGTTCGGCAAAGCGCGTGTACATGCGGAAGATCTCGGCCGCAAAGAGCGAAGCCTCGTCGCCGCCTGTGCCTGCGCGAATCTCGAGAATCACGTTCTTCTCGTCGTTTGGATCTTTCGGCAGCAGCAGCAGTTTCAGCTCTTCTTCGAGCGCCGGCTCGCGCGGCTCGAGTGCAGCAATCTCCACCTCGGCCAGCTCGCGCAGCTCGGGATCGCTTTCGGCCAGCATCGCGCGCGCGCCTGCCAGTCCCTGGCGCACCTGCTTCAGTTCGCGATACTTCTCCACCGGCTCTTCGATCTCGCGCAGCGCCTTGGCGGTCTTCTGATATTTTTCGTGGTCGTTGATCACTTCCGGCAGCGCAAACTGCGCCTGCAGTTCGTTGTAGCGCTGCTCCATTTGTTCCAGACGGTCAAGCATGACGCCCCCTCCGGGGTTTTAAGTTCTGCAGTAATGGACAGGCGGCAAAGAGCGGCTGTATGCGGCGGGCGCCGCTAGAGGAGGGCCGGAATAGGCTGATGGAGAATCACTTCGTTCTTCATTTTACCGCATTTTGACTGAATCCGTCTTCCGCGTGTCGATCCCAAAGCGTTGCGGGTAAACTGATCTACCTCGCCATGACAGGTACCAACAACTCCGATGCGTGCCCCGGCCCCGACCAGATTGTGATTGTCTCCGGCTTGTAGTCCTCCGGTTTGGCCTTCATGATGTTGCGCACAAAGGTCTGCGGGTTGCGATCATAGAGCGGGAACCACGTGCTCTGAATCTCAACCGTCACGCTGTGGCCCGCTTTGAAGACGTGGTCCACATCGTGCAGGCTGAATTTGTACTCGCGGACCGCGCCCGGCGCTGTCGGCGCCGGCGTCGTGAAGCTGTTGAGATACCGTCCGCGGAAAATCTCCGCGTTGGTCAGGAGCTGGTAACCACGCATCTTTTCATCCGGATCGTCGTCCGGATACTCATCGATGAGCTTCACCACCAGGTCCTCGTCAGTCCCGGTCACTGAGGCAAAGACGTCAGCGACAACCTCGCCCGTCAGCGTCAGGTCGTGCTGGAGCACGGGCAGCTTCCACACGGCGACATCTTTGCGGCCGGTCACAAACCTCTGGTCTTCGGTGAGCCAGTTGTACCATTGCGAGCCCGGGCCATACGTCGGCTGGATAGGCCGGTGACGATACGGAACCGGATCGTCCGGATTGCTCACATAAGTGGTACGGGCGTCTCCTGTCGATGTGCTCCAGCTCAACAGTCCATCGTCCGCCAGGTAAAGGCTGGTCGGCTTCGACTCCTGCGGCGGAAAATGCGAATAGTACCTCCACGTGTCGGAGCCGGTTTGAAAACTCGCCGTATTTTTCAGATCGAAACCGGAGGCGTTCGTACCCGGCGCGTCTTTGAGGTAGTGCTCGAAAAACTTCGCCTCGATCCGCGCGCGGAACTCCGTGCCGATCGGCTCGCCGTAATCGAGGTTACCGAGATACCGTGATGAAGAACTCCAGTAGCCGTGCCGCCATGGCCCGAGCACCAGAAAGTTTTCGTGTTTTGTATCGTGTGGCTCGAGCTTCGCGTACACTTCCTGCGGACCCCACATATCCTCCTGGTCGTAGTAGCCGCCCACTGTGAGCGTCGGCACCACGATGGCGTTCAGCCATTGCTCTACGGCGCGTGAGCTCCAATTACCGTCATACGCGGGGTGATTCAGGAAGAGTTTCCATGTAGGCAGGACCTTAGACTCGGACTGCTGCACGTCCTGAGCAAACGAACCGCGCTGCAAAAAATAAACGTACCCGTCGAGAGGCGCACCAAACGAATCCTTGCCGTAGCTCACGTCGGTGTTTTCCTTGCTCGACTCCATCATCAGCACGTAGTCATAGCCGTAGCTCTGGCGGAAAGCTCCATTATGAAAGAAGTCGTCGCCCATCCAAACGTCGATCATAGGCGCTTGCGGCGAAATGGCTTTCACCGCGGGGTGAGGGTCGATGCCGGCCATCATGGCCAGAAACCCCGGATAGCTGGTGCCTACGACACCCACACGTCCATTGTTGCCGCTCACATTTTTGAGCAGCCAGGTTACGGTGTCGTACGTGTCGGTGCTCTCGTCTGTGGCTTTGGGATTGTGGTGATCGGCCAGCGGCCGCATCATCACAAACTTGCCCTGGCTCTTGAAACGGCCGCGGATGTCTTCGGCCACATAGATGTAGCCCGCCCGCGCCAGCTCGGGCCGCTGCTCAAAGAAGGAGGCCCGCGTGGTCTGGTCTACGCCATAAGGGGTTCGCTGCATCAGGAATGGCAGCGGCGTGGTGATATCCGCCGGCTTGAGAATCACCGCGTGCAGTTTAGCTCCGTCACGCATGGGGATCATCACGTCAGTACGCTGATAATCGTGAAAAACATGACGAACCGCGTTGCCGGTGCGGTGGTACAGCACATTCGGATCGCTGTAAAAGACGAGGCCGGTACCGTGGCCTGCATCATCCAGCGTGAATTGCAGCATGACCTTTGTGCCGGCAATCTGAAATACGCTGGCATTGATCGCGTCCAATCCGGTGGGCACCAAACGCTCTGACTCCATCTGGAGCCTGCCGTCCTGAACGTAGATGTCATAGGGCGTGTCGGGCTCGGCGGGATTGGTGTACTCGCCCGAGAGCGCGTCAAGCGGGCTGGCCGGCGCAGCGGCTTGCGGTTGCGGAGCGGCCAAGCAGATGGCTGCAAAAACCTGGGCTGTTAGAAACAGGGCAAGCGCAACGCGGATAGGCTTCAAGTCGAGAACCTCGTCGGAGCGAGATTAATGTGCGTGACCGTGATGATGTTCGTGGCTCCCGGCCATCTCATCCGGAGGCACCACGCAGCCCTCCAGCTCGCCGCAGCCGATGTGCTCAAACTGGATAGTCGTGTGGCTGATGCGGAAGTGCTCGCGGAGCAGATGGTTCAGCTTAGTCAGAATACACGCGCTCTCCGACGGCGGAATATCCGCAATGGTCACATGGCAGGCCAGCAACCGCGACTGCGAGCCGAGACTCCAGATGTGCAGGTCATGCACGTTGATGACGCCTTCGATGCCTTCCATCCCGGTGCGAATCTCGCTGATCGAACAATCGCGCGGCGTGCCTTCGAGCAGGATATTCAAGGTCTCGCGCACAATGCCCGCGCTGGACCAGAGAATCAGCGCGGCAATCAGGAGCGAGAGAACGGGATCGATCCAGTTCTTTCCAGTGAACACAATACCCGCGCCGCCGGCGATCACCGCGGCCGTGGAAAATGTGTCGCCGGCCATATGGATGAAGGCCGAGCGCATGTTCACATCACGCGCCACGCCCCATAACAACGCGGCAATCACTCCGTTCATCACCACGCCCGCGGCGGCGACGGTCATCATCAGGCGCGGCTGCACGGCTACCGGGATCGAGAGCCGGTGTACGGCCTCGACACCGATCCACAGCGCAATCACAAGCAAAGTCGCCGCATTGACGAAGGCGGCCAATACGCCGGCGCGCTGGTAGCCAAAGGTCTTTGAGTCATCGGCCGGCCGGGACTGAAAATATACGGCGACGAAACTCAGGAGCAGTGCAAGAAAGTCCGAAACATTGTGCCCGGACTCGGACAGCAGTGCCAGCGAGTGTGCGCGCAGTCCCGCGATGAAAGTGACCACCACATACGCAAGCGTGGCCACCAGCGAAATGCGCAGCACAGTCGTTGTCCGTTTTGCGCCCGGACCGGCGGGCGCCGCGTGGACATGCATACATTAAGTGTAACCGGGGATGGGTATACCGTGCCATGAGTTCCCCGCTATTTCGGGGGAATTTCAGCTGCTGCCCCGGTTCAGGTGCTCCAGGTTTAGCGGATCAGGATCGTCGCAGGCCTTTACCCGCGGCAGCCCCTTGCGCAGACCGCTCCAGCCCTCGGCTACTACAATGCTGTTATGCGGATTGCCCTGCTGATAGCGCACTGTGCAGGGAAAGCCGGCACGGACCTGTGTCAAATCGAGCACGCTGCTCAACAAAGTAACATCCTGCGAGCACTCGTAATCTACACCGCCAATGCGGTAACTGAAGAGCAGCATGTTCAGGGTACGGCCGTCGTCGGTCTTCACCTCGCAGACATCCAGCAGCATGCCGTCCACGAGCCGGCCGGATTGCACCAGCATCTGGCGCCGGGCGAGTTCTAGCTCTTCGGGAGTGGGGCGCCTGCGCAAGAACATCCACGCGGTAACGCCCGCCACAGCGGCAAAGGCGGTGAGCCCGGCGGCAATCTCCCATGCGGCTTTGTTCACCAGGGTCATTCCGGGAGGAACCCACCCTATCGGTCCCGCTTCCAGCATACCGCAGGTCGATTCCCACCCATAGGGAATGCCCCGCGGACGATCTCGTGCGGCACCAATGTCCTATACTCAAGGTTGCGGCCTGCGGAGGATTTTTCGTCTGCCTGTAGTGGATCTCCGTTGAGAAGACGCGCGGGTTGCGGAGGTTTTTTCTTGGCTTTGAACGAAAGGATTGCCGTCAGCGGCCGCACCCCCATCCGGTCCACAACGGTCATTTGCGTGCGCCGGAACGACGACGTGGTCATGGCGGCTGACGGTCAGGTCACACTCGGCGATCATGTACTCAAGCACTCGGCGCGGAAGATCCGCCGCCTCTACCAGGACAAGATTCTGGCCGGGTTTGCCGGCTCCACGGCCGACGCCTTCAATCTCTTCGCCCGCTTTGAGACCAAGCTCGAGCAGCACGCCGGCAATCTGAACCGCGCCGCTGTCGAGCTGGCCAAAGACTGGCGCACCGACAAGATGCTGCGCAATCTGGAGGCCTTGCTGCTGGTGGCCGATAAGAACCAGACATTTCTCATCTCCGGCTCCGGCGATGTGATCGATCCCGACGAGCCGTTGGCAGCTATCGGCTCCGGTGGCAGCTACGCTACCGCGGCCGCCCGCGCGTTGATGGAGAACACGAATTTAGGCGCCCGCGAGATCGCAGAAAAAGCCATGAAGATCGCCGGCGAAATTTGCATCTATACAAACGACCGCCTCACAGTTGAGGAATTGAAGAGCTAGCGGCACGTTCCGCCGGGCATCGCATATGGCCATCTACCTTCCCGCATCCGCCGAAGAACAGGACCTCTCGCTCGACGAGCTGACGCCGCGCGAGATCGTCGCCGAGCTCGACAAGCACGTTGTCGGCCAGCGCGCCGCCAAGCGCGCCGTCGCCATCGCTCTGAGAAATCGCCAGCGCCGGCAAAAGTTGCCGCCCGACCTTGCTGACGACATCATGCCCAAGAACATCATCATGATCGGCCCTACCGGCGTGGGTAAAACCGAGATCGCGCGCCGCCTGGCCAAGCTCACCAACTCGCCGTTCCTCAAGGTGGAAGCCTCGAAGTTTACTGAAGTCGGTTACGTGGGCCGCGATGTCGAGTCCATCGTTCGCGACTTGGTAGAGATCGCCATCGACATGGTCCGCGAAGAGCGCCTCGAAGAAGTGGAAGACCGCGCCGAGATGAACGCTGAAGAGCGCCTGCTCGATGTGCTGCTGCCGCCGCCGCCCGCTGCGCCGCATGGCCAGGAGGGGCAGTTGTCGCTCCCCGGCACGGAGAGCCACCAGCGGTCTCGTGAGAAGTTAAGGCAGCAGTTCCGCGAGGGC
>JASHVE010000441.1 GCA_030039675.1 Acidobacteriaceae bacterium
GAAGCTCCGGCGGCAAGGACAGCCGGAGCTGTTTCGAGCGTGATTCCGGCGGCCGCGGTAAGAATGCGGTCCGGGCCTACCAGTTCACGCATTCGGCGCACGCCATCGACACCAATAGGCGCCTTGGAGGTTTGCTTGGTCGTAGTGGGAAAGACCGGGCCAACGGCGAGGTAGTCTGCTGGCGCGTCCAGAATGCCTGGCAACAGGGCGCCGCTGCCACCGAAGGTACCGACAATCCGCTTCGAACCAAGGAGCAGGCGGGCCTCTGCGGGAGAGATATCGCCCCCATCGACGTGAACGCCGTCAAACCCAGTCTGTTCAACCAGATCAGCACGATCATCGAGAATCAGCTTGATCTTTGGCGCGGGCATCGCGGTGCGGAGGATTGCCGAATCGGCGAGGATCTCGGCATCGGAGCCGGTCTTGTTGCGGTACTCAAGCAGGGTCACGCCAGCCGCGGCGAGTTCGCCGCCGAGCCGGCGAAGAAATTCCTGACGATTCGCGGCGGGGATCGTTGACGCGTCGAGGATGGGGTAGATCCTGGGGAAAGAAAACACCATACGATCAGGGTAAATGACAATGCACAGATCCCGCCCTTTCCCGGAAAGAAGGCGAAAGGACGGGGCCCAGATGTGTTTCCCTGCTTCCTGTTCCCTATTCCCTGGCTTTCACATCTCGTCTGCGGAAGGCCCGTACACGCCGGGCAGTTTGCCGCCGAGAAAGCGAATGTACACTCCGAGCTGTGCGCGGTGATGAATGGTGTGGCCGATGACCCAGTTGCGCCAGACTTCGTACTTGGGCTCGTTGATCCATACCTGGTCGCCGACACCGAACTTCCAGTTGGTGGACCATTTGGCGGGGTCGAAGGCAGCCAGCGCCGATTTGGCCTTGGCTACGTCTGCGTCGAATTTCTCAAGCAGCGCCGCGGTAGATGCCGGGATATATGGTTCGAATTTGTGGTCGGCGGGAAAGATCAGCGCGTCGCTGGTGAGCGTGTGGACGGCCCAGTCACCAAAGGTCTCCGAGGTATGCCCAGCGAGGCGGCCAAGGCTCATCGACTTGGGGTTAGGCTTGTAGTTGAAGTCCGCGTCGGGGGGAACGGCGGCCAGTATCTTGCGTGTGCGGTCCGCTTCGCGGTCGTACTCAGCAATGATTTCTTTTTGAAAATCCATCGTGCAACCTCCTGACGTTGCGAGAGACAGCATAGCCCATCTCGCGTGAAAAGGCGAACAAAAAACGAATATATTTACAGAATCTTTCACGGTTGCGGCAGGGCAAAGGCAACGTACGCGCCACCAGTCGGGCCTTTGGGATCGCGGCCGCCGCTGGCGGCGATGACGACGTACTGGCGGCCATCGACCATGTACGTAGACGGTGTGGCGAGCCCGGCGAAGGGCAGCTCCGTCTCCCACAGGAGCTTTCCGGTGCCCGAGTCGAAGGCGCGGAATTTGCGGTCGTAGACCGTTGCGCCGATGAACAGGACGCCGCCGGCGGTGACGATGGGCCCTCCGTAAAGCTCCGAGCCGGTGTCCTTCAGCCCCTGGCGGGCCAGCTCGGGGTATTCGCCCAACGGAATCTTCCAGAGATACTTGCCGGTTTTGAGATCGATGGCATTGAGCGTGCCCCACGGCGGCGCGATGGCCGGATACCCGTCCGGATCGAGGAATTTGCGGTAACCGGTGAAGACGAACTGCAAAGAGTCATCGGATGAGGGTGCGGGTTCGGGTTCGCCCAGATAGCGCAGCAACGCTTCGAGCTCTGTTCCCTGAATCTGCGGCATGGCCGGCATGGCGCCCTTGCCCTCATGGATGCGCGCGGTGATTTGTTCTTTGGTCAGGCGATTGCCAACACCGACGAGCGTGGGAATGGCGGGAGGGGTTCCCTCCATGTGTGCGCCATGACACATGGCGCAGTGGTCGCGATAGGAGGTGCCGCCTGCGGAGTTGAAGGCGGGCTGTTCTGATTGCCCCGGTAATGCGGCCCGTTCCTTGCCTTGTCCAGACGGGACCGGAGTACGGAGAAATTCGAGCAAGGCGGCAAGACTCGCGTCGTCGATGTTCGGAAACGATGGCATGCGGCCAGCACCATTGCGGATCGTGCTGGTGATCGCTTCCTTGCTCAGGTGGTCCTCGATTCCGATGAGCGATGGAAATGCTGGCGGTGAGCCGGCGCGATTCAATCCGTGGCAGACGGCGCATTGCTGGTTGTAGAGTTGCTCGCCGGGGGTTGAAGCGTGCGCAACGGGAGCGAGACCGCCGGTCCATGCCATCTCCGTCGATCCGATGAAGAGCGTGTTGGTGGTCGGGTCGAGCGCGGGGCCGCTCCACTCACCGCCGCCGTCGAAGCCGGGAAAGACGACTGTCTGCCGGCCTACGGCCATTGGGTAGAACTGTCCGCCGCTGCGAAAGGTGCTGAACTCCTTGACGGCCCATTCGTGCGCTTCAGGAGTGCGGTTGGTGAGCATGTCGGCGGTGAGTTGCTGTCGGCCGAAGGGCAAGGGCCAGTCGGGCGAAGGCTGAGTGGGCGAGGTTACTTCACCGGGAACAGTGCTGGACGGATAGGGGCGCTCATGAATGGGAAAGAGCGGCTGGCCCGTGAGGCGATTGAAAAGGTAGACATAGCCCTGCTTGGTGATCTGGGCGAGGGCTTCGACGGTCAGGCCATTTTCATGAAGCGTATAAAGCGCAGGCTGCGCAGGAAAATCCCGATCCCAGAGGTCGTGGTGGACGCCCTGAAAATGCCAGAGGAGCTTGCCGGTAGCGGCATCGAGCGCGAGGATGCAGTTAGCGTAGAGATCGTCGCCAACGCGGTCGCCGCCGTAGAAATCCATGACCGCGGAGCCCGTCGGCACATAGACGATGCCGTGCTCGGGGTCGAGCGACATGCCGGCCCAGTTGTTGGCGGCGCCGGCAGTCTTCCAGGCATCGGGCGGCCAGGTTTCGTAGCCGGGTTCGCCGGGGTGCGGGATGGTGTGAAAGCTCCAGCGCAGCGCTCCCGTGTGCACATCGTAGGCGCGAATGTCGCCGGGCGGAGCAGGGTGCGTTTCCGGATTTCGCCCGCCGACGATGATGAGGTCTTTGTAGATGACGCCGGGCGTGGTGAGAGCGACGGACTGCTCTTGATAGTCGCCGCGCAGGTTTTTGCGCAAATCAATGCGTCCATTTTCGCCGAAACCGGCGATTGGCTTTCCCGTTTCGGCGTCGAGGCAATAGAGAAAGTTCATCACGCCGGCGAAGATGCGCGAGTGCGTGCCATCGGTCCAGTACGTGACGCCGCGATTGGGCTGCGTAGCGCGAATGCCAGAGTCGAACCTCCACTTCAGCCTGCCGGTTGCTGCGTCGAGCGCGATAACGATCTGTGCGGGCGTGTAGGCGTAGAGCGTGCGGCCGACGACGACTGGATTGACTTCGAGATTGCCCTTTTCGCCGGTGTCGTAGGTCCAGGCGACCGTGAGGTGCTGCACATTGGCGCGATTGATCTGCGTGAGCGGCGAGTAGTGATCGCTGTCGATGCCGCCACCGTACACGGGCCAGCTTGTGGTTTGTGCCAAACTCGCGAGGCCGGCGAAAAACACAGTACAAGAAAGATACTTCGCACTTATTCGATAAGTCTTCGAGGAAATCGACACCCCAGCCCTCGCTCTGCGCGGCGCACGCACTCATTTGTGAAACGAAGCGATTGTTACACAGCGGCGAGCGGCAGCGGAAGCTACGCGATACGATCGTGACCGCAGGTCTCCTTCGAGTCCGCTGTGCTTCGCAGGATGGCGGCGTGTCGGTGCGCGGCATTGTGCGTTCCCACCCTTTCCGCAGAGAGCGCGGAAAGGATGGGGCACCCAGATTTTGGGAGTGAAGGAATTGAAGACGCGCGACTGTTCAGGCGGATTTCTTCTGGGCTTCGGAGCGGGCGGTGAGAAAGCGTTCCATGAAGCCGGTGTCGAACTCGCCGGCGCGAAATCCCGCATCGGCAAAGATCTCCTGATGCAATGGAATCGAGGTGTGAATACCCTGCACGACGAACTGGCTGAGTGCGCGCTCCATGCGCGCGATGGCCTCCTCACGGTCGCCGCCATGCACGATAAGCTTGGCGATGAGCGAATCATAGTAGGGCGGGATGACGCCTTCAGCGTATTGCGCCGTGTCGACGCGGACGCCATTGCCACCAGGGACGTTGAAGGCGGTGATCTTTCCGGCGGAAGGAGTGAATTTCTGCGGATGCTCGGCGTTGACGCGGCACTCGATGGCGTGACCACGGATTTCGAGCTTACGCGGCAGGATCGCGCTCAAGGGTTCGCCGGATGCGATGCGCAGCTGGGCTTTGACCAGATCGATGCCGGTGATGGCCTCGGTGACCGGGTGCTCTACCTGAATACGGGTATTCATCTCGATGAAATAGAGGCGCTGATTGGCGTCCATCAGGAATTCGACGGTGCCGGCGTTCTGGTAGCCAATGTCGGTAAGGCAGCGGCAGAGAGTCTTGCCGATCTCTTCGCGAAGTTTCGGTGAAACCTGCAGCGAGGGTGCTTCCTCGATGAGCTTCTGATGGCGACGCTGGATGGAACACTCGCGCTCAAAGAGGGTGACAACATGGCCGTGCTCATCGGCGAGAACCTGGAACTCGATGTGACGCGGGTTCTCGATGAACTTCTCCATGTAGAGCTCGCCGTTGCCGAAGGCGTTCGCCGCTTCCGCGTTGGCGGCATGGAAGAGATTAGGCAGTTCCTCAGCGGAGCGCACGATGCGCATGCCGCGGCCGCCGCCGCCTGCTTTGGCCTTGAGGATGACCGGATAACCGACCTTCGCGGCCCATGCTTCGGCGTCTTCTACTGTGGGAATTACACCGTCCGAACCAGGCAGGATGGGCACGTTAGCCTTTTTCATCGCCTGGCGCGCCTTCTCCTTTTCACCCATCAGACGCGTGACTTCCGGCGGAGGGCCGATGAACTTGATGTTCGATGCGCGGCAGACCTCGGCGAAGTTGGCGTTCTCGCTGAGCAGGCCGTAGCCGGGGTGGATTGCGTCGACGTCGGCGATCTCGGCTGCCGAGATGACGGCTGGAACGTTGAGATAGCTGTCGGCCGGACGCGGCGGGCCGATGCAGATGGCCTCGTCGGCGAAGCGGACGTGGAGGGAGTTGCGATCGGCCTCGCTATACACGGCGACGGTGCGCACGCCGAGTTCCCGGCATGCGTTGATGACGCGGAGAGCAATTTCGCCGCGATTGGCGATAAGAACCTTACGAAACATGGACGAACCCTTGAAACGGCAAGTCAGCGTACCGGCAATTTAGCAAGTTGGCGAGTTAGCAAGTTAGCGGCATTCCAGTTGAACTAACCGTGATAACTCTTGGCATGATTCAGATCTGCTTGAATCCGTGAATCGCTAGGCTGGACGAATGGCAAAGAGCGGCTGCCCGAATTCGACGGGCTGTCCGTTCGCGACGAAGCATTTCACGATCTCGCCCGTGGCATCGGCCTCGATTTCGTTCATCAGCTTCATGGCCTCTACGATGCAAACCACCTGTCCCTTCTCGACGTGGTCGCCGGGGGAAACGAACGACGCGGCGCCGGGCGACGGCGACGAATAGAAGGTGCCGACGATGGGCGATTTGAGAACATGCAAGCCGTCATCGGGATCGGAGGCGGGCCCCGCAGACGCAGATGCCGCAGCTTGTGCCGCAACCGGGGCCGGCGCAGCCGCCGCAGGCGCGGACTGGAGCAGGCGCGCCAAGTCGCCGAGGCTCGCTGATGCGCTTTCCTGTTGATGGAATTTCAGCCGGATCTTCAAGTCGCCGCGGTCGAGATCGAATTCGGCAACCTGATATTGCTTCAGGAACTCGATCAGTTGTTTCAGGTCTTGGATGTCCTCTGGTTTCATTCGTTCCTTAACGTGCCCGCGATCGCGCAAGCGGATGCGGAGTCTGATTTCAAAGTTCGATAAGAGCCTTGGGCGCAGGCGTGAGCACTTGCCCACCGCTGCGATTCACGGCGACCATATCTTCGATGCGAATGCCGAACTCGCCTGGCAGATAGATTCCAGGTTCGACAGTGATCACCATGCCGGGCTGCAACCTGGTTGCCTGTCCGGCGCCGACGCGCGGCGGCTCGTGAATCTCCAGGCCGACGCCATGGCCGGTGGAGTGGGAAAATGCCTCCGCCAATGCTTCCCTGCGCAACACGTTGCGGGCAGCTTCATCCACTTCCCCGCAGCTCACGCCTGATCTTACCGCAGCGACCGCAGCCTCCTGTGCTTCGAGCACCGCAGCATACGCGTACCGCTCCTTCGGCTTCGGTTTGCCGAGGAAGACGGTGCGTGTCATGTCGGAACAATAACCCTTGAGAATAACACCGAAGTCGAGGGTCAGGAAGCCTCGGCGCGGCAACGCGAGGGCCGTAGCGCGACCATGCGGCAGAGCTGAACGCGCCCCCGAGGCCACGATGGTTTCAAAGGACATTCCTTCGGCGCCCAACAGCCGCGCCTGGTGCTCGAGCTCCGCAGCAATCTCAATTTCGGAGACGCCTGGCTTGATAGCAGAGAGAATGTGGCCGAAGAGCCGACAGCCGATGAGCGCGGCATCTTGCATGATGCTGAGCTCATCTTCGTCTTTCAGTTGACGCAGCGGTTCGACAAAGGGCGCGGGCAGCGAGCAGAGAAAACTGCGGCGCAGCCGGTAAGGCAGCGCGGCCTTCCAGCGCGCGAGATCGGCGACGGTGGTGCGTGAAGGATCAAACCCGGCAAGCTCCACGGCCGGTTGCGCGGCGAGCCACTGAACAGCGGCGACAGCGGGCGGGTTGGGCACGATCTGAACGCGGGCCGCCTTGGTTTCCGCGGCTGCCTGCGTCGTATAGCGGCCATCGGTAAACAGGCGCGCCGTGCGGCGCGTGACGGCCAGGGCTGCGCTGGAGCCGGTGAAACCGCAAAGATAGCGGAGATCGGGCAGATGTGTGATGAGAAGGCCAGGAAGCCCGGCGCGAGTCAACCTGCGGCGCAGCGCGCCCATGCGGCGGAGATGGTCCACTCGGTCAGTTGTATCACAGCGATCAGCTGACAGTTCTCAGTTCAGAGTTCCCAGTTCTCCTGGGGCAAACCGCGAGCTATGAACTGCGGACTACGAACTGCCCATTCACATCGCAGACTGCACTGGCTTCTTCTTCTCAGGATCAACTTCTGCCGTCGATTGCATATCGGACTGCCGGTCCATCCATTCGTCGAGGCGGGAGCGCTTGAAGCGCCAGCGGTTGCCGAGCTTGAAGGCGGGAACGAACCCTTCGGAGGCGTATTTGTAAAGAGTGTCAGGCGAGATACCGAGGTAATCGGAGGCCTGGCGAATGTCCATGACTTCGCGTACTTCAGGAACAAGCAGATTGGAGCGGGCCGCGGCGCTGCGCATATTGCCTCCTCAACTGGAAGAAAATACCCCGGGGGTCGGACTCCGGCAAATTTGCCGTTAGCTTTGTATATATCGCGGTTTCGCCTGTGAGTTCAAGGAATTTCCGGAAGTTATAGGAAATTCATGGGTTCTGTTTGAAAAATTGACGAAGCAGCGCGATGAACTTGTCGGGTCAATACCCCTGCCGGTTGGGTGGGAAGGCCTGACCGGGTACAAGCAGTTGAGCTATTGAGGCGGATGGTGCTGGAGCGGTTCCTCCGCTCCTGCAGCCGTTTCCGGCTTCAGCTGCGGTGGCACTTTCCTGAAAAAGCCACTCTGCTTCCCGGCGGGAAACGGCAACCGTGGAGCCGCTATAGTCCAGCTCGGAACCGCAGAACCGTTCAGAAGTGCTTCGAAACGCACGGAAAAGGCGCGGCCGCATGCCGCGCCTTGAAGGCAAAAAACCGCCTGCTTAGTTCTGATCGTCGCGGCGGTGGAGGGTCGGCTGATCAGAACCGTTGTCGCCGGTCTGGCTGGTCTGGGTCTGACCGCTTGAGTCGTCGCCCGTGGTGCTGGCGCGGCGCAGCGAAGGCCGGGTTATGCCCTTCGTGTCGGTGAGACGGCGCTTGTTTTCAATACGCGCCAAGCGGGCCTTAACGTCGTCAAACTCCGACGTGGTGACAGTGTATTCGTCCTTCGGCGGAAGGATGCGGGCGATCTCCTCCTGCGTATGGAGGATGCGGTCCGGAGTTTGCGGGTGATCGGAGAATGCCTTCGCGACCAGGCCCGGCTTCCGTTTTTCGAGAGCCTGAATCTTCTCAAAGAAACTGATGAAGGCCTGCGGATCGTAGCCGGCGCGATACATGTACTGCACGCCGAGATAGTCGGCCTGGGCCTCGAACTCGCGCGAGAATTCGAGGAAGGTGATGGGGATGGCCAACTGCGCGGCTTCGTAGATGCCGTAGCCGGTCCAGGTGTAGCCGGTCATCATAATCAGCGGAACCATGCCGAGCTGCGCGTAGTTGGCGCGGGTCATCTCGCGGGCTGCGTGATGCGCGCACACGTGGGCGGTCTCGTGCGCCATCACACCGGCCAGTTCGGCCTCCTCGTCCGCTGCCAGAATCAGTCCGGAGTTGACATAAAAGAATCCACCCGGCAGAGCCATCGCGTTGATCTCGTCTGAGTCAATCACCTTGATAGTGAACGGAACCTTGCAGTCGGAGTTCTTGACGATGTTCTGGCCGATGCGATTGATGTACTCGTCAATGACTGGATCGGTGATGAAGCGGGTGCTCTTTTCGATCTCGTCGGCGTACTGCTTGCCCATCTTGATCTCGCTATCGGTCGAATACCAGTTGCCCAGGCCGCGTCCGCCGATATCGCGATTGCCCACAGCGCTTACGTCTTCAATGCTGCCGGGCTTGACCTTGATCATCTGGCTGCCGGGATCGACGACTTTTTCCGGATCGACTTTATCCGCGGTAGGAGCGGGGCTGTCGCCACCAACCGGCGTAGTGCCGGGCGCCGGACTTTTATCCGAAGGCTGAGTCGATGGGGTAGACGGGTTTTTATCGCCGGATTGCGCGGATCCTGAAGACGTCGACGCGGGCTGCTGCGCCGGCGCAGGGATATCGCCGCCTACCGGCGTGGTGCCGGGCGCGGGCTGCGCGGACGGCGATGTTGCCGCAGGGGGTGTGGCGGCCGGCGTGGTGGTTTGCGAGGAGGTTGACCCGGTTTGAGCCCAGGCTCCCGTGGCCAGCACAAGCGTCAACCCAGCCAGGACCGACGCTCCAGAACTGATGCGATGCGCTCTCATGACCTTACCTCCCAGCCGCAAACTCCAAGCTCGGCTACACTCTTGCCTGACCCCTTAGACGCTAGTATCCGCCCGTTTGGTACGCGATGGAAGGGCTAAAAACATTTATTTGACAATCGGGCTCTTCCAGCTTACCGGCAGGGATGGGGGAGCTTTAATCTGAGCCCGGTTCGCTTCGTACAGCCGTGCGGAACTTGCTATAAAGTGAAGAACACGGAGCCGGAGGATTCCTTGCGGCAAACCCTCTTGAAAGTGGTTGTCATGGCCGTCTGCGGGACAGCGCAACTTGTTGCCCAGCCGGAGCCTTCCCATCCGATTCCCTCCCCCGATGTGCACTTGCGGGCACGCGGCGGAGCGAAAGCGCCTGCGCCCAGCCCGCAGAAAGGCTCTGAGACGGTCTTTGATGCCAGCAGCCTGGGCTCGCCGCTGGCGCTCGACAAGGACTGGCGGGTAGGTATCACAGCGGACCCGGCAGCCGCATCGCCTGCCTTCGACGATTCCGCATGGGCGGTCCGCGGCGCGCAATCCGCGATGGCGAAGGTTCCCGACGAAGATCAAGAGCCGGAACCCAAAGGGATTCATGTTCAAATGGGGCCGGGTAGACCCGACCACAGCCTGCGCTATGCCTGGTTCCGGCTGCACATCAAGCTGGCCCTCAACCACGGGCCGGTGGCGTTACTGATCGAATTGCCTGTGTCGCAGTATACGTCGGTGGGCGTGGGGACGGCGGGGCCCGGTGCAGATGTGTTCATCAACGGCAAGCAGATTTTCCCCGAGGGACCGCACGGCGACAACCCACAGCATTATCAACCGATTTCGCGGCTGTACAACCTGGGCGTGCCCCCGTCGCAGACCGACCTGACCCTCGCCGTTCGAACCATCGACGTCCCCTACGGGCCGGGCTCGTACACCTCGTTTTTCGCCACCCGCGGCCTGAGTCTGGGTAATCGTGCCGACCTCGAACGCGACCTGCGGATCTGGGAAGACCGGAGCTACTTTGAGCGGCTGCCGCGTCTGGTGTATTCGGTGGTTCAGGCTGTGCTGGCGATGTTCCTGTTTGCGCTGTACTCCTCGCAGAAGGGGCATGCTGAATATCTTTGGCTGGCGCTGCACGAACTGGCCCAGGCGCCGATCGGCTTTGTGGAGCTGGCGGGAAGTACAGCCCGGCTCGACAGCCTGTGGTACGCGGCCCTGATGCTCGAACTGGTACTGGTATCAGCCTACCTGTTCTTCGAGTTTCTGGTCGCCTTTCTGGCGCTGCCCCGGCGGTGGTACATCCGTTGGCTGCGTTATACCGCGCCTATCCTGGCCTGCGTGGGGCCGGCGCTGCTGATGGTGGGCCACATCCATTTCATCGGGCTGGTGCTGGCGATCGTGATTCTAAGCAGCATGGTTTGGATAACCGTATGGGCAATATTCATGTTCGTGACCCTGATCGCCGCCACGGTGCGGCTCAACTTCGAGGCCGGGCTTCTGCTGATTCCTCTTGTGCTGAGCCTGATCGGGATCGTTGAGCCGGTGGTTACAGCCACCATGACGGATTTGAACGGAGAGACCTATCACTCGCCGCTCACGGTGATGGCTGGTCCCATCCCGATTCACTTTGCCTCCATCGCAGACTTTACCGGGGTTCTCGTGATCGTGCTGATCATCTTTTTCCGGTTCCTGCGCGTTCAGCGTGACCAGGAACGGGTATCGAGCGAGCTGGCGGCCGCGCGCAGCGTGCAGGAACTGCTGATTCCGCAGGAGCGGCTCGCCACGCCCGGGTTTGAAGTCGACTCGATCTACCATCCGGCGAACGAAGTGGGCGGAGATTTCTTCCATGTGGAGACGGTGACCGACGGCGGGATTCTGGTAGTGATTGGCGACGTGGCCGGCAAGGGACTGAAGGCGGCAATGAATGTCTCCATGCTGATGGGAGCGTTGCGCAGAACGGCCGAGAAGAATCCGGCGAAGATTCTGGAGTCGTTGAATCGTGTGCTAGCAGGAACGGACAGCTTCACCACCTGCCAGGCAGCGTGGTTCGGGGCCAACGGTGAACTGGTGCTGGCCAATGCGGGCCATTTGCCCCCTTACCTGAACAGCCAGGAGGTTGTGCTTGCGGGAGGGCTGCCTTTGGGGGTTCTGCCCGAGGTGAGCTACGAGGAGTTGCGGCTTTATCTGCATCCAGGCGACCGAGTTCTTCTGCTTTCGGATGGGGTTGTCGAGGCGCGGAAGCCGTCAGGTGAACTGTTCGGCTTTGACCGCGTGCACAACCTGAGCAACCAATCGGCGTTTTACCTGGCCGAAGCGGCGAAGGCTTTCGGTCAGGAGGACGACATCACCGTGCTGACGGTGCGGCGGCTCGCGCAGATGGCTGCCTGATCGAAACAGCACTACGCGGCTGATTGGCTGCGTAGTGCCATTCCGAGCACCACCTTCCGGTCAGTGAAGCAGGCCGGCGTCTTCCCGCAACCTCGAAAGCGCCGCCTTTCACAACGCGAGTTCAGTAAACAGTTTTGGCCATTTGCCGCAGATGCGTTGTCATCGAAACGTCAGAACAATGCAAATTCCTCGCAATGCCGGCAACGCGCTTGCCTGCAACCTTACCTGGTTTTGGATGTCAAAATTGAAGGAGTAAGGCGCGCAGTGCGCCGGACCGGGCCCAATTCGTTGCGAGGTTTCATGAGAAGTCATATTCAGTTTCTTTGCAGGCGTGTGGCACTCGCCGCGCTGGCTTGCACATTTTTCTACTTTGTCGTATGTACCGCAGACGCGCAGCGGCTGCCGGAAACGGTTATCCCCACGCACTACACGCTCACGCTTACGCCCGACCTGAAGACCGCTACTTTTTCAGGGGTCGAAAAGATCGATGTCAATCTTAAGGAAGCAACCAAGTCCATCACGCTGAACGCCGCTGAAATCGCGTTTCAGTCGGTAACCGTTCATCCAAACGGAGCGGAGCAGACCGCACAGGTGTCGCTGGACCCACAAAAAGAGCAAGCCACCTTCACGTTTCCGAAGATGATTCAGGCGGGCAGCGCGGTGCTCTCGGTCCGCTACACGGGCATCCTGAACAACGAGTTGCGCGGCTTTTATCTCTCAAAGACGGAACGTCGCAACTACGCTGTCACGCAGTTTGAGCCGACCGACGCGCGCCGTGCATTTCCCTGCTTCGACGAACCGGCCTTCAAGGCGGCGTTCGACATTTCCCTGGTCGTGGATCAGAATGATACGGCGATCTCGAACGGGCCAATCATCTCCGATACGCCGGGACCCGGCGCAGGTAAGCACAGGCTCACATTCGGCACAACTCCGAAGATGAGCACCTATCTCGTCGCGTTCCTAGTAGGCGACTTCGCGTGCACGACCGGGCGCGAGGACGATGTGGACATCCGCGTTTGCTCGACTCCGGATAAAGTAGCCCTCACAGCCTACGGGCTCGATGTGGCGAAGTTCGCGCTGCACTATTACAACGGCTATTTCGGCATTCCTTACCCGCTCAAAAAGCTGGACTTGATTGCGCTACCCGATTTTGAAGCCGGCGCGATGGAAAATTTCGGCGCCATTACATATCGCGAGACTGATCTTTTGATCGACCCGAAGGCAGCCAGCGTGCAGGCGAAAGAGAATGTGGCAATTGTCGTGACTCACGAGATGGCCCACCAGTGGTTTGGCGATCTGGTGACGATGCAGTGGTGGAATAACATCTGGCTGAATGAGGGCTTCGCCACGTGGATGGAAAACAAGGCCACAGCGGCGTTCAACAAAGCGTGGAATCTGCCGCTGTTTGTGGCCAGCGACGAACAGCGAACCCTTGACCTCGATGCGCAGCCGACGACCCGGGCGATTCGCGCCAAGGCCGATACGCCGGACGAGATCAACCAGATGTTCGATGGGATCTCCTACGGGAAGGCCGGCGATGTGCTGCTGATGGTGGAGAATTACCTCGGAGCAGAGACCTTCCGCAAAGGCGTTCACGCCTACCTGGCTGCCCACCTCTATGGGAATGCCACAGCCGAGGATTTCTGGAACGCACAGACGGCCGTGAGCCGCAAACCCGTGAATAAGATTATGGACTCGCTTGTGGCTCAACCGGGAGTACCGATCCTCACTTTTGGTGAGCCCGCAAACGGACATGTGACAGTGCACCAAACCAGATTTTTCCTCGATCCCCGGCAGAAACCTGATGCAGCGCAGCAATGGACGCTGCCTGTGTGCTTCAAGAACGCCAGCGGTAACGCGGACTGTGAGCTTCTCACACCCACGACGTCGAGCCTGAAGGTTCCCGCGGCGCCGCAGTTCTTTGCCAATGCGGAGGGCAAAGGCTACTATCGGACCTCGTACGCGCCCGCTGATTACACCAAGCTGGTTGCGCAGATCGAGACCGGGCTCGGACCGGCAGAGCGCATCAGCCTGACGGGCGACGAATGGGCGCAAGTGCGCGCCAACCAGGCCAAAGTGGGCGATTATCTGCAGCTTGTAGCCGCGCTCAAGGATGACGGTAATGCAGAGGTGGTTTCCAGTGCGCTGACAAATATCACGACAATTTACGAGAGGTTGGCGGCAACTCCGGAGGAACGCGCGCGGCTTTCCACCTGGATCGACAGGACGTTTGCACCTGTTCTTGCGAAGCTGGGTCCGGCGACGGCTTCTGACGACGACAACACGCGGCGGCTGCGCGCCGAACTGCTGGAGACGGTGGGGGACTACGGAAACTCCCCCGAAGTTCGCGGCATGGCGCGGCAGATTGCGGATCTTTATCTCTCCAATCCTGCTTCAGTGGATGCGACGATTGGCCAGGCGGCGCTCGCGGTAGCGGCCCGCAACGGCGATGCCACGTGGTTCGACAAGTTCGAGAACGCTTATGAGACGTCAGACAATCCGGAGTTCAAAACCAACGCCCTCGAGCTTCTGGCTGAGTTTCGCTCGCCCGCGCTTGTGAAACGGGCGCTCGATTATGCCATGTCCGATAAGGTTCGCAATCAGGATGCGTTTATTCAATTCGCGATTCCTCTCACGAACGGGGAGACGCGCGACGAGGCCTGGGACTATATGAAGGCGAACTGGGATAAGGTGCAGGCTCAGCTCACAACCTCGACGGGCGGATACCTCGTAAGCTACACAGGCTACTTCTGTTCCCCGGAGGCTCGCGACGATGTGAAGAGTTTCTTCACATCGCACAAGGTACCTGCCTCCGACGTTTCCCTGCGGCATGCCATCGAGCACATCGATGGATGCATCGAGTTTCGCTCACTGCAGGAGCAGAATCTGAAAAACTGGCTTGACCTGCAGCCGGGACTGTAATCGACGAGCCCTTGCGGAGTGCATGTCATTGCGCTCCGATCAATGCTTGCCGGTGTAGTCGACGAAGAGCTCGGCGAACTGCTGCTTCAGCGCCTCAATCTTCGGGCGGTCGCAGACCAGAATGTACGGATTATTGGGATTATGCAGCGCGTAATCCTGGTGGTAATCTTCGGCGCGGTAAAATCCCTTGAGCGGCGTGACCTGAGTGACGATCGGCTTGGGAAAGACCTTGGCTTGGTCGAGCTGCGCGATGTAGGCTTCCGCAATCCGTTTCTGATCGTCATTAACGTAGAAGATCGCCGAGCGATAGGAGGTGCCTACGTCCGGCCCCTGGCGATTGAGCTGCGTCGGATCGTGCGCGACGGAAAAGAAAATGCGCAGCAACTGGCCATAGGTGATCTTTGATGGATCATAGACCACTTCTACTGACTCAGCGTGACCGGTGGTTTCGGTGGTCACCTGATCGTAGGTGGCGGTTGCCGCAGAACCACCTGAATAGCCCGCAGCCGTATCGACGACGCCTTTCACGCGCTCGAAAACTGACTGCGTTCCCCAGAAACAACCACCCGCGAAGACGGCTGTTGCCTTGCCCGGTGCGTTCGCCAGAGGCAGATCAGTTGCGGCAGGTGGAATGGGCTGCCGTGACGCCGCGTTTCCGCTACGTGCAAACAAAATCACAATCACTCCAAGAAAAACAAAAAATCCGAGCCAACGCGCGAGCATATCTACTCCTGCAAGCCTGCTGACCATGAGACGGTCCATGATGGCGATTCGTTACAGGAGCGCGCGTTCAGGGCTGATTCGGCCAGAGTCAGAGTACGTAGCTTTCTTCGAGATACCAGGAGAGTGCAAAGAGAACGGCTACACCGAGGATGGTCCAGAGATACATGCGCACCGGAAGCGTAGCGAGCAGATGCTCCGCTGGTTTGCTGTCCACGCGCCAGGGCTGCGAAAACAGCAGGCCGCTCAGGAAGCATACACATCCGGCAAGTCCGATTTTCGCCAGCGCCAACGCCAGCCGTTCTTCCCATCGGCTGCCGGGCACAAAGAATGCGTTGAGTACAACCTGATAGAGGCAAACAATGCTGAGAAAAAAAGAGGACGCCTTGGCAATGTCGAGAATCATGACCGGCTCCTTGCCGCCCGGGGCACGATAGCTTCGCAGAGGCAGCGCATTACCAGGGCTCCGCGAAAGATCTCTCCACTGCATTTTAGTCCTGTTCTGATTGAAAGCTACTGCAAATCGCGCCAGTTGGAACCAACAGCAACGTCAGCGACCAGCGGAACGCTCAGCTTGACGACGCCTTCCATCTCTTCGCGCACCAGCGCACCCACCTCGGCTGTTTCTTCGAACGGGGCTTCGAAGAGCAGCTCATCGTGAACCTGAAGGACCATCCGCGTCTTTAAGTTGCGTTCGGTAAGCTTGCGATCGAGTGCAATCATGGCCAGCTTGATCAGATCGGCGCCTGTGCCCTGCAGCGGGGTATTGACGGCCGTGCGTTCCGCAAAGCCGCGCTGATTCGGATTGCGGCTTTCAATGTCGGGAATGGGCCGCAGGCGGCCGAAGAGCGTACGCACGAAGCCGTCCTTGCGCGTTTGCGCCAGCGTCTTCTCGATAAAGGCTTTCACGCCCTCATAGCGCGCGAAGTAGCGGTCAATATAGGCTTTGGCCTCTGCCTGCGGAATGCCAAGTTGCGCAGCCAACCCGAAGGCCGAGATGCCATAGACGATGCCGAAGTTCACGGCTTTGGCGCGGTCGCGCGTCTGCTTGTCCATCGATTCGATGGGAACGCCGAAGACCTCGCTGGCCGTCAGCGTGTGAATGTCAATGTCTTCTTCGTAGGCACGCATCAGGAGGGGATCGCCGCTGAAGTGCGCCAGCAGCCGCAGTTCGATCTGCGAATAGTCGGCAGAAAGAAGCTGCGTGCTAGGACGCGCAATGAATGCGGCGCGAATTTCGCGGCCGAGCTCGGTTCGCACGGGAATATTTTGGAGATTTGGGTTTACCGACGAGAGTCTACCGGTGGCCGTGGCCGCAGCCTGAAAGGTTGTGTGGACGCGCGACTCGGAGTCCGCGAGCAGCGGTAATGCGTCAATATAGGTCGACTTGAGCTTGGCCAGCTGCCGGTATTCGAGCACGAGCTTGGGAACCTCGTGCTGCTCAGCAAGCTGTTCGAGCACGTCCTGCGCAGTGGAGATAGTTTTACCTTTGCCACGCACATTGGGCGGTTGCAAGCCAAGATGAGTAAAGAGCACAACGGCAAGTTGTTTGGGCGAATTGATATTGAAATGCTGACCTGCCAGCTCGAAGATGCGTCCGCCGACGCGGCCGAGCTCCACACCGAATCTCTGCGAAAGCTTTTCGAGAGCCGGGGCATCAATGCGGACGCCGGCCTGCTCCATGCGGAAGAGCACGGGAACAAGCGGAAGATCGATTTCACGGTAAGCGCGCTCGACCTGCGCCTTCCCAACCTCCGACTGGAGAACGGGAACCAGCGCCTGAATCGCGGCCGCGCCGGCCGTCGGCGTAGAAGGCGGCGACTGATTGTGGCGGGCAGCAACGTCGGCGAGGGTTTGCGTGGCGTGCGTGGGGTTGAGCGCATAGGAAAGAAGCATCGTGTCTTCAACGGCGCCGCGCAGTGTGACACCTTTGCCGGTGAGCAGATGCAGCGCCAGCTTCAAGTCGTGTGTACGTTTCGGTGTCGAAGAATCTTCCAGCAGATCACGCAGCTCGGGCGTGAGCGAAAGACGTAAGGCGATGCCCGATTCGGCGCTCACGCCAATGAACGCGCCGGACTGCTTTTCCGTCGCTTCCGCAAGGTCGAGAAGCGACAGGTTTCTCGGCGCTTCGGGCTCCACCTCTTCTTCCTGCGTAACAACTACTGCCGTCGCGGCTTCGAGCGCAAAGGCGAATCCGCTGGCGCGGGCGGCGGCGTAGAACGCAGCGATCTGCTCCTGGCTCGGTTCTTCGATTAGCGTGGTCGCAGCTGCTGTCGGCGAGGGCGCCAGGTCGCGCAGCATAGAGGTAAATTCGAGTTCGGTGAAGAGCTCGCGGCAGGCTTCAAGGTCGGGCAGCTGGGTTTCGAGCGCAGTCAGGTCCAGTTCGAGCGGAACGTGATTGTCGATGGTGACCAGTTCTTTGGAGAGCAGAACGGCCTCACGATTTTGCTCGAGCGACTCGCGATAGGTTTTGCGCTTGACCTCGGAAGCGCGGTTGAGCACCGCTTCGACACTGCCAAATTCGACGATCAGATCGACGCTGCCTTTGTCGCCGATGCCAGGCGCGCCGGGGATATTGTCGACGGTATCGCCGCGCAGCGCCATCACATCCACAACTTTTTCGGGAGGCACGCCAAGGGTTTCCGTGACCTTGGCCGGATCGAGAATGAGATTGTCCTTTTGCGGGTTGAGGATTTTCACCTGCGGCGTGACCAGCTGCATCATGTCCTTGTCGCCGGAGACGATGAAAACCTCATGCCCGCGCGCGGCGGCTTCGCGCGCCAGCGTGCCGATTACGTCGTCGGCCTCAAAACCGACCGCTTCGAGGATAGGGATACGCAGAGCTTCGAGCGCGCGGCGGATGTAGGGGATCTGGCGGCGCAGGTCATCGGGCATCGAGGCGCGGTTAGCCTTATAGCCTTCGTAGCCGACATCTTCAAAGCACTGGGTCTTGCTGTTCCACTTGCGCAACGTGCCCATGGAGCGGGCACGCTCGTCGCGAAAGACTTCGCCGCTGGGATCGAAGACAGCGGCGAAGTACTTCGGATCGAAGTCCTGGCGCAGCTTCTTGATCATGTTCACGAAGACGTAGGTAGCGGCTGTGGGCAGCCCCGAACGCGTAGACATGGGGCGGCTGCGCTGCATCGCGTGATAGGCGCGAAAGATAAACGACATGGTGTCGAGGAGGAAGACGGGCAGCTTGGATTGGTCAGGCACGCTAGAGAGTTTATCAGCCGCGTGTGGCACGGACTCAGCCAATCAACATGCAATCGCCGTAGCTGAAGAAGCGGTATCGGGCCTCGACTGCGTGACGATATGCGGCGAGCATGCGCTCGCGGCCGGCGAAGGCGCTCACCAGCATCAATAAACTGGATTGCGGAAGATGAAAATTGGTGAGCAATGCGTTGACAAGTCGGAACGAGAACCCAGGCGCGATAAAGATCTTCGTCTCGCCGGAATGGGGCTCCAATGCACTGCCCTGCGCACGCAGAGCAACCGACTCCAGTGTGCGCACTACGGTGGTACCCACAGCAACGATGCGGCGACCCTCGGCAACGGCCCGGCTGATTGCGTCTATCGTGGAGGCGCTCAACGTATAGCGTTCGCGATGAAGATGAACCTCTCGGACTCGTTCGACATGGAGCGGAGCGAATGTACCGAGGCCAACGTGCAGAGTGATCCGCGCAACTTCGACTCCATTTGCTGCGAGCGCTTGCAGCATCTTGTGGGTAAAGTGCAGTCCAGCCGTGGGTGCGGCGACGGAGCCGCGTTCGTGCGCAAAGACGGTCTGGTAGCGTTCCCGGTCGGACGCGGCGTCGTCCCGATGAATATAGGGCGGAAGCGGCATGTGGCCGATGCGGTCGAGAACTGCGAAGAAGTCGTCTGTCGGCTCGAATCGCAAAAGCCGCTCGCCGAAGTGGCCGCGCTCGAGAACCTCGGCTTCGAGCACGATCTCACCGGTGGGTGCGGGAAAGACGAGACGCTCGCCGATGGCGACTTTTCTTCCCGGCCGGACGAGAGCGCGCCAGCGATTCTTGTCGACAGGCTCCGTCAGCATCACTTCAATGCGGCCGGTTGGTCGCTCGCGTTCGCGAACCAGCGTGCGGCGAGCGCAAAGGCGTGCAGGAATGACGCGGCTGTCATTGAGCACCAGCAAATCACCCGAATTGAGCAGCGAAGGAAGTGCCGCGAAACTCGAATCCTGAAAAGCTCCGCTGGTGCGGCTCATCACCAGCATGCGGCTTTGGCCGCGTTCAGCGGGCGGTTGTTGTGCGATGAGTTCCTCAGGGAGATCGAAGTCGAAGTCGGCGACGCGGAGGTCTTCGAGGTTCTCCAATTTATCTCTGTGACCGGTCATACCGCGGCCCTTCCGAAGTACTTGAGAGCGCTGAGCCGTGCGCGTTCGATCGCCGCGTTTAACTCTTCGCGCTTGGATTCGAAGCTCTCTTCGGCAAGATCGGTTGCAACGCGGGTCCACCGCACCCAACTCACCACAATGCGAGTAAACGGCTTGGGCACGAGGAAATGGTCCCAGGAGCGCATGGTCCAGGCGTGCTCGGGCTCGAGATGGAATGCGCCAATCTGCGCGCCGGTCATCTGCGCCAGCTTGATGGGACCTATCTTAGTGCGATAGATTGGGCCGCGCGGCCCGTCAGCGGTAAAGATGGCCGGGCGGCCATCTTCGATGACGCGCTTGAGGCCCAGCAACCCCTCCCGCGCACCCCGGGAGCTGGAGCCTCGCGCAGCGCGAAAGCCGAAGAGTGCGAGAATGCGGGTGATCAGCTCACCATCAAAACTGCGGCTGATGAGGATGGTTGCCCCCGTGCGGCGAAAGTAGAGCGCGCACGGTAGCACGCACTGATGCCAAAAGCAGAAGATCTCAGCTCCGGCACCTTTGCCGTAAGGTAGCGGTGTGGCGCCTTCCTCTGCAATGACCTCGAAGCGCCAGGTGGAGCCGACGATCCAGAGCAGGGCCCACACAATGCGCGGAAGGATGGCGAGCGCGAGGCGCTGCCGCAATGAGAACCTGGCGCTGGCTTCAGTGATCACTCAGATGATTTTAGTGTAAGCATCCGAGAATACAGATCCTTCAATTCTGCTTCATTGCTCTCAGGAATAGCGCAGCCAGCGCAGCAGCTCGGGCAGCGTGGCGCGTTTTCCGTACATCAGAATGCCGACGCGATAGAGACGCGACGAGAACCACAGCGTGGCCCATATGCTGAGAAGCAGCAAGCCGATCGACGCGGCAAACTGCCATACCGGCGGAATCTCCGAGGCCATACGCAAGAACATGACGATGGGCGCGGTGGGTGGAAAGAGCGATGCTGTAACCGACCAGAACGAGTTCGAGTCGTTGATGATGAGGAGAATCAGCGAAAAGCTCAGCCAGGTGGGCGCAGCGGCAAGCGGCATGTACATTTGCAGTTCCTGCTCGGTTTCACAGGTTGCGGCGAGGCCCGCGAAGAGCGAGCTATAAAGCAGATAGCCAAGCAGGAAATACACCGGAAAGAGGATGCCTTCAGTCCACGAAAAATGAATCGAGAACTGGCCGCTGAGAATGGCTGCAGCAAAGGGTGAACCGATGATCGCCAGCCCCGCAACGAGCCAGATGGCGATCTGTGTGAGGCCCACGGCGCCTACGCCGATAAGCTTGCCGGCGAGCAGGTCGGCCGGCTTCGCGGTTGCCAGCATTACTTCAAAGATCCGCGAGGTTTTCTCCTGGATGATGGAGCGGGCCACGTTGAGGCCATAGATCATGGTGGTCATGGAGAGCAGAATCGCCATGGCGTAACCCTTCCAGAAGGAGGCTTGCGCATTGGTCTTCACCACGGAGCCGTCTTTCTTTACCTGGAAGGTCGCAATCGGAATGCCTTTGATGACAGCGTTCGAAGTGGCCTGGTTTATTCCGGTCGAGTCCAGATGCTCTCTCACCAAGCCCGTATCGAGCGCGTCCTTGAGGCGTGCCCCGGTCATGAAGTCGCCAGCGGCCTGCGATGTATAGGACGCTGTGGGAACGCTGCCTGTACCGTCGATCCACAAAAAGCCGTCGATCGATCTGTCCTGCACTTGCTGGATGAGGCCAGTGCGCGTTTCGGGTCCGGAAGGAGCGACGACGTCTATATTGGCTTTCCTGCCTTCATCGGCCAGCAACTGGGAACGAACTTCCACGGCCAATTGAGGGTCGGAGGAAGCAATCACGATGTGTTTGCGCGCACCAAGGCCGCGCCCCGAAAGATAGGCAACGCCAACGATCAGCGCGAAGAGCGCGGGCAGCCCAATGGTGGACAAGCGGAAAGCGCGGCCGCGAATCTGCTCCATATATTCGCGGCGCGCGATGAGCAGCATGTTACGCATCCGCCTTGCCTCCTACGGTCTGGATGAAGATCTCTTCAAGTGAAGGTTCAACCAGCTCAAATCGATAAATAGCCGCCATGTTGGATGCCTGCTGCAAAAGCTTTTGAGCGTTGCCGTGTTCCTTGAGACGGATCTCGGCGTGACCGGAGAAGTTTCGGGCTTCAGCAACCTCTTCGCTGTTGAGAAAAGCAGAGTCTCCTTCGAACTCAACGATCACGCGGTTACGCTCGTAGCGGCTTTTGATCTCGCGGACCTTGCCAGAGAGCACGGCCTGGCCGCGGTTGACGAGACAGATTGAATCGCACAGCTTCTCCACCTGGTCCATGCGGTGCGTAGAGAAGAGTACGGCCTTGCCCCGCTCTTTCAGCTCAATCAACGTCCGCTCGAGCAATGCAGCGTTCACGGGATCAAGCCCACTGAAGGGCTCATCCATGATGATCAATCCTGGATCATGCAAAATGGCTCCAATGAAATGAATCTTTTGCTGCATTCCTTTCGAGAGCTCTTCGGTTTTCTTGTCGAGCGCATCGGCAATCTCCAGCCTTCCGGCCCACTCGACGGCACGCTTACGCGCTTCACCCGCCTCGACGCCATGCAGCCGCGCAAAAAAGACCAGCTGCTCCAGAACTCTCATCTTCTTGTAGAGGCCGCGCTCCTCAGGCAAATAGCCTACGCGTTCGAGACTCTTTCGGTCGAAGGGTTTTTCAAAGAGCTGGATGCGGCCTGAGTCGGGCATCGTGATGCCCATCATCATGCGAATGGAACTGGTTTTGCCAGCACCGTTGGGCCCGAGCAAACCGAACATCTGTCCCGCTTCAATCGATAGGCTGAGATGATTGACGGCAATCTTGTCCTCATAGGCCTTTGTCACCCCCGCGAGTTCAACTACTGGCATGGATGCTCCCGCCGCGATTGATTGTTCCGGAACCGGTCTCATAACCAAGTTCATCCGCTCGCTGACGACCTGGGACCCGCCTTGTTGTCGGGCCCCATACTTGCGCATTAAGGTGCGCGAGCACTTATGGAAACGGCTGTAATCCCTGATCGACTGGGAAACGGTCTTGAAGCAGTTTAGCAAAGGCAGGCGAAGAGGCTATTCATGCGCGGAACTACGCTCTGTGCGCCACTCTGCAGTCACGTTACCTTCGGGTTTACTTTCGCGGCATGAACTGCTGCTGTTTGCATTTTTTCGGTGCAATTCTCTGGAAATCACGCTGAAACGATTACCAAAGCGCCACGCAAAAACCGACGAAAGAGGGAGCCTCAAAAGCGAAAGAAGCGGTTAGATTGTTGATACGTCCAGGAGAGTCCGATGGCAACTTTGCTGTCCATGCAAGATTATGACTGCGACTCCGGGAAACTGTTCGGACCGGCATCGAAGCCGCGCCGCTTGGCAGAGCTCGATGTGCGTCAGGCAGTTCTAGAGGACCTAATATTAAAGATTCTCTATTTAGCCGGTGCCCTTTCCCTTCTTGAGCTCGCAGAGCGCACGCGCCTCAGCTATGAAGTGCTCGACGAGCTGTTCTGTAAGCTGCGTTCTCAGACACTGGTTCAAGTGACGGGTATGAGCAGCAACGTTCCGCAGATCGCCCTCACTGCACACGGCCGGACGCGGGCTGCCGAGTTGCTGCACCAAAGCCAGTACGCGGGCTGCGCTCCGGTTTCGCTGGATAGCTATGTGAACCAGACCCGGAAGCAGAGCGTGCAGAAGGTCGAAGTGCATCCCGCAGACGTGCGCCGCGCATTCAATCACCTGGTTCTGGATGACGCGACGCTGGACCAGTTTGGCACTGCGCTTAACTCCGGCAGTTCAGTTTTTCTGTACGGACCGGCCGGAGCTGGAAAAACAACAATTGCCGAGGTTCTCTCGCGTGTGCTTGCTGAAGATGAAGTCTGGATTCCGCATGCCATCGAGGTGGACGGCCAAATCATCACGGTCTTTGACCCGGCCATTCACGAAGAAGTGCCGCAGTCGGCTCCCGAAAGCTACGATACGCGCTGGGTACTGTGCCGCCGTCCCGCGGTGATGGTTGGTGGTGAGCTTACTGCCGAGATGCTCGACATGCAGTTCAATCCGATCTCGAAGTTTTATGTGTGCCCGGCGCAGATGAAGGCCAACAACGGCGTCTTCATCATCGACGATTTCGGCCGCCAGCGCATACGTCCCGATGAACTTCTGAACAGGTGGATAGTTCCTCTCGACCGGAGAATCGATTTCCTCACGTTGGTAGGCGGGAAGAAGATCGAGATCCCGTTTGAAATGCTGGTGGTCTTCGCGTCGAATACGAACCCGGCCGAGTTGGTCGACCCCGCCTTCTTGCGGCGCATTCAAACCAAGATCAAGATTGGAGCGGTCTCTGACGAGCAGTTCTCCGAGATCTTCCGCAGGGTCGCTCAGGACAAACGTGTCTCCTACGATCCGGAGATTCCAGGCGATCTGATTACTTTCATCCGCAGTTCGCTGCGACAGGAACTGCGGTCCTGCTATCCGCGGGATATCGTCAATCAGGTCTGCTGGGCGGCGCGCTACGAAGGCAAAAAGCCACATCTGGATCACCCCGCACTGCGGCGGGCGATCGAAGCGTATTTTCCAATCAATACGTAACCTTACACGAGCTTCATTGCCTCGGGGTCCCAATGCACGACGGCGCCGCGCTCCATGCTGAGATTGCTCAGGAGCGCTGCGCCGGCTGCGCGGAAACCGAACACGGCATCTTCGACGACCGGCTTGCGCGAGCGCACTGAGGCAAAGAAATTCCTGAAGTGATCGTAGCTGTCGCTGTATCCGGCCGGCGCCTGATACTTTTCATAGCCGGTGCGCGGCTCACCCTCAGGATGCGTGCGCGGATATTTCTTCCCATACTCCTCGAGGATCTGCCGCTGCATAGCCTCCGTAAAGCTGCCGATCATGTAGCCGGGCTCTTTTTCGCGCGGCACGCGATTTACGCTCACGGAATTTCCGGCGATCTCCATCGTGCCTTCCGAGCCGGTGAAGACCAGGCCTTCGCTCTCTTCGCCGCCGTCGACAAAATTCACGCGCAGGCTGAGGTTGAAGCCCTCGGGATAATCGAAAAGGCCAAGCATGACGTCGGGGACGTTGCGGCCGTCGTTCCAGAAACGCAGGCCGCCGGTGGCCATGCCGCGTGTAGGCCCCTGCGAACCGGTGATGAAGTGGGTGCCGCTAAAGAGGTGAACAAAAAGATCGCCGGCCACGCCGCTTCCATAGGCCTTCCATTTGCGCCACTGGAAGAACTGCTCCGCATCGAAGGGGATCTTGGGCGCTGTGCCCAGAAAGCGTGGCCAATCGCAGGTTTCCGTTGAGGCATCGAGCGGAACCGTGTAATCCCATGCGCCGATGGCAGAGTTGCGGTCCCAATGCGCGGTCACCATGTTCAGTTTGCCGATGGCGCCGGAGGCAAGCAGCTCTTTGGCCTTCGCGTAAATCATGGAGCTGACGCGCTGGCTGCCCACCTGGAGGATGCGGCCGGTGGAGCGCGTAGTTTCGATCATCTCCGGACCGTCGGCGTAGAGATGGATCATCGGCTTTTCGCAGTACACGTCCTTGCCCGCCTTCATCGCGTCGACGGAGGCCTGTTTGTGCCAGTGGTCGGGCGTGCCGATGATGACCGCGTCGATGTCCTTGCGGGCGAGGATTTCGTTGTAATCGCGAGTGGTCTGGATGTCGTCGCCCCAGACTTCTTTCGAATGCTCCAGGCGACCGTTGTAGCAGTCGGCGACGGCAACAAGCTTGACACCGGGCACCTGCACGGCAATGCTCGTGTCGTATTGTCCCTGTCCGCCTGCACCGATGAGCGCGATCTGAATGTGATCGTTGGGGGAAACGGGCCGGACCGGCTGCTCTTGAACAGCGGCCAGCGCATGAACTTTTCCAACAAACATCATACCCGCCGATGCTGCTCCAGCCGATTTCAAAAAGCCTCTGCGATTCAAAGCCGACACAACCATCCCTCCTGAGCGCGACTCATGCGCCGCATATAACCATACACGGTGCGCAACGGCGAACGGAGGGCCTCGGACGGCTGGTTCGTTTTTTTTCCTCTGTTTGTTCCGCCGCGTATTGGCCATTTAGCATCCATTCTGTGCCCGGCCTTGAGACCCCAGCGATGTATGTGCGCGGTGTAGGTCCGCGCTTGGCGGAGATGCTTGCCGCCAGAGGCATTCAGACGGCCGAGGACCTGCTCTATCACCTGCCCTTTCGCTATGAGGACCGGCAGAATCCGCGCAGCCTGGACGAATTGAAGGCGGGCGAGGTGGCCAGCGTGATCGCAGAGGTGCGCGGGACTGCGCTTCTGCGGACACGCAGAGCGCCGCTCTTCGAGGTCACGGTGGGACAGGGGCGGTTTGCGCTCAAGTGCATCTGGTTCAATGCGCCTTACCTGAAGGATAAGTTTCAAGCCGGGCAGACGGTGGCCGTCTACGGCAAGGTTGAGCCTTCGCGATCTGCACAAAAATCAGGAATGGGCAACCTGAAGATGATCCAGCCGCAGTTTGAGATTCTGCCCGACGCGAGCGACGATGCGGAAACCCGGCTTCTCGAAGTCGGCCGGATCACGCCGGTATACGAGTCGCTGGGCGGCAGCCGTCTGGCCTCGCGCTGGCAGCGCAAGGTCATCTTCCATCTGCTTGAAACGGTACGCGGCGGGGTACCGGAGTGCCTGCCGCGCGTACTGCTCGAACGGCTCGATCTGCCCGATCGGGAAACGGCGCTGCGCGAGGTGCATTTTCCGGCCGAGAGAACCTCGTTCGCGCAATTGCAGTCCTTCTCCACGCCGGCGCACCGGCGGCTGATCTTCGAGGAGCTGTTTTTTCTCGAACTGGGGCTGGAACTGAAGCGGCGGCGCATGAAAGAGCGCGCTGGCATAGCGTTTGTCACAACCGACAATGTACGCGAGGCCCTGCGCGAGGTACTTCCCTTCCATCCGACGGCGGCGCAGAAGCGCGCGCTGGCTGAGATTGTGGCCGACATGCGCGAGCCCACCCCGATGCGCCGTCTGCTGCAAGGCGACGTGGGATCGGGCAAGACGATCGTTGCGCTACAGGCGATGCTGGTGGCGATAGAAAACGGCTACCAGGCCGCGCTGATGGCTCCAACAGAGATTCTGGCCACGCAGCATTTTCTGGCGGCGCGCAAGCTGCTGGAGCGATCGAGCCGCAAGCCGCGCATCGTGCTGCTGACCGGTTCGCTCGACGAGGACCGCAAGCGTACGAACCGCGGGCTGATCAACCGCGGCGAGGCGCAACTGGTGATCGGCACACACGCGCTGATCGAAGAAAAAGTGGAGTTCGATAGGCTGGGACTGGTTGTTGTGGACGAGCAGCACCGCTTCGGCGTGCTGCAGCGGTTCCGGCTGATGAAGAAGCCGAGCCCAGATGGAACTGCGGGGCCGGAGCCGGATGTGCTGGTGATGACGGCCACGCCGATTCCGCGGACGCTGGCACTCTCGCTGTATGGCGATCTCGACTTAAGCGTCTTGGACGAGCTTCCGCCGGGGCGGACGCCGATTGTGACGCGGCGGGTCTCCGATGAGCGGGCAGTGGACGTATGGGAGTTTGTGCGTAAGCAGGTTGCATTGGGACGGCAAGCGTATGTGGTGTATCCGGTAATCGAGGGCGCGCAGGACGATCAGCCCGAGCTGGATTTCTCGCGGGATCCGGAAGACGGAGTTGCTGCTCAACCCTCTGAGCAAAAGAAGGCGGCGCGGCGCAAGCGGACTGAGAATTTGTTTCCGGAAGCTGCGCGAGAGGCGAATCCCGCTGCAAAATCGGGCCTCAAGTCCGCCGTGGAGATGCACGAGAAGCTGCGCACCGGAGCGTTGGCCGGCCTGCGCGTAGGTCTGCTGCACGGGAGGCTGGATGCGGACGACAAAGAGATGGTGATGCGCCGCTTTCAGCGGGGCGAGATCGACGTGCTGGTGGCGACGACGGTGATTGAGGTGGGCGTCGATGTGCCGAACGCGACCGTGATGGTGGTGGAACACGCCGAGCGCTTTGGATTGGCGCAACTGCACCAGCTGCGCGGTCGCGTGGGCCGCGGTGCGGCGAAGAGCTACTGCATCCTGCTCACCGGGCCACGTGTCTCTCCGCTGGCCGAAGAGCGGTTGAACGCCATGGTGCGGACCCAGGATGGCTTTGAGCTGGCGGAACTGGATCTGGCGATGCGGGGTCCGGGCGAGTTCTTTGGGACGCGCCAGGCGGGGCTGCCCGAGTTTCGCGTAGCCAGCCTGGTGCGCGACCGGCAGCTGCTGGAGCTTGCTAAAACGGAGGCGGCGCGGTTTGTCGGCGACTCGGGAGGCGAAGCCACAGAGGCTGAGCGGGCGCGCGTGCGGACGCAGCTTAAGGATGCCTGGCAGCGGCGCTATGGGCTGGTAGAGGCCGGCTGAAATGCGACGGGAATTTCAGGCGATGCCCGGAGCGGGAATGCAGCAGACCATCTCAACCGGAAAGGTCTGGATCTCCAAATCAACGCTGGCGACGTCGGTTCCGCACTCCGGCTGGTGGTTGCGGGTGCACCGGCAGAGCTCGGTAAAGTGAATGTGCCCAGCCTGGCTAAGCTGCACCCCGGAGGCGATGAGAAGGCTGTACACCTCAATGCAGGCCTGACGTTCGAACTCGAAGAAGAGGTTCACCGTGCCATCGTCGTTGGCGCCGCGGCTCAGCACCCAACCGCCACAGCCCAGGATGGCTCCGGTGAGAAATTGCACCAGCCGTCCCGGCTCTTCGACCGAGACGGCGCGCAGCTGCAAGGCCCATGGGCCGGTGACATCGCCCAGCTCTCTATCTTGCATCTCTAACCTCACAAAAGGGTTATCGGAGAATGGCGGCGCGGAATCAGGACTGTCGCGGAGTGGAACGGCCGCTGGCCGTTTCTGCGACAGATCGAGCTGCTGGCGGACCCATCCGCGGCTTCGCAGGTAATTTGTATGCGGAAATCGCGTGCTGCTCTTATCCGACCAAGGCGCGCCCCGCCGAAGCCGAATGTTGTAGTTTCGTAGACAGCATGATTGTGGGCTCGGGTATCGATCTGGTGGAGATCGAGCGCATCCAACACTCCGTGGATCGTTACGGAGAGCGCTTTCTCAACCGCGTGTACACCGCCGCGGAGCAAGCGTACTGCGTGCGCAAGCGCGCGTCGGCAGAGAGCTTTGCGGCCCGTTTTGCGGCCAAAGAGGCGGCAGCCAAGGCGTTGGGAACCGGAATCAGCCGGGGAGTGAACTGGCTGGAGATTGAGGTTGTGCGCGAGCCGGGCGGACGACCCGGGGTGGTGTTCCACGGCCGTGCGGCTCAAATTGCTGCCAGCCTGGGTGTGGCGCGAGCGGCTCTATCCCTGAGCCACACCGCCGCCCTGGCGATGGCCAGCGTGGTTTTGGAAGACGAATGCTAAGGGGTCCGTCTGCTATTCTCAAGGCGATGATCGGCTTGCAGTATTTAGGGAGCGGAGACTCGACCAAAACCCTCCCGCCGGGAGAACAGTAAACGGCCGGATGTAAAAAGCGCATTGCTTTCTGAAATACCTATTTCAGCAAGAGGAGCGACGTGCCAACTCGCAAAGAGATTGAATGGTCACAACTGAGGGTGGGAGCCTTGGTCCTGGTGGCCATGGCCGTGTTGGTCGGACTCATCTTTCTCATGTCTGGCTCAACAGGGGGGCTCTTTGCCAAGAAGCTCATACTTCGCAGTTATTTCACTAATGCAGCCGGGCTAAAAGACGGCGCGCCGGTAACGCTGCAGGGAGTCACCATTGGGAATGTCACGCGGATCGGCGTGGTGCCGTCGCGCAACCCCTCCCCGGTGGAAGTTCGCATGCAGGTCGGGCGTGAGTGGATGAGCGGCCTGCATACGGATTCCACGGCCGGAATTGCGCAGGCCGGCGTGTTGGGAGACAGCTATGTCGATATCGACTCGACTCACGCCACCGGCCCTCCTCCACCCGACAACGCAGAGTTGAAAGCAGCCGGCTCGCCTACGATCCAGGATGTCATCCAAAGCAGCCAGACATCGATTCTGCAGATTCAGCGGCTGACGGTGAAGCTTGAGAAGCTAATCGATTCTATGAACTCCGAGCGGGGCACCGTCGGAAAACTCATCAACGACCCCACGTTCGCCAAGAGCTTCGTTTCCATTACCAACAACCTGCAGAACATTACCGATGCCATCGCCAGCGAGAAGGGTACGGCAGGCAAGCTGATCTACGACGACACGCTCTACACAAAGCTGAACTCCAGCGTGGACAAGCTGGACCAGATCACCACGGCACTCAACGAAGGAAAAGGCACCGCGGGCAAGCTGCTCAAAGACGATTCCCTCTATAAGAACCTGAATGCGACGCTCGAGAATACGAATCAGCTCGTAGCCGAGATCAACGCCGGCCACGGCGCGCTGGGCAAGCTGGCCAGGGACCCCGCCTTCGCGCAAAAGATGGACGACACGGTTACTCATCTCAACGGGGTCCTAAAGAGCCTCGACGAGGGCCAGGGAACCGCTGCGCAGCTCATCCACAACCCTTCGCTGTATAACAACCTCAACGCGACCCTGGATTCAACCCGCGACCTGATCAAGGCATTCCGCGAAGACCCGAAAAAGTATCTGGTCATCCATCTGAAGATTTTCTGAAAGGTACATCGCCAGCTGCGAGCGCGGCGTCACTAGGACGCTGCGCCGCGGAAGATCCGCCAGAATTCCAGGAAGGCCTTGAGTCGCACCACGTGAAAATAATCGGTTGCGACGAGATAGAAGACTGCCGACCCGGCCCACACGAAGTGGAGCGAGCCGGCGCCTAATTGGTCGCTAAACGGCAGCGGCGCCGCAGAGAATACGATTGCCAGCACGATGAGCGCAATCTTGACAATGCCCATCACGAGGTTGATCTCAGCCAGCTTGCCGGTGAATGCTTTTCCCAACCTGAAGCTCCGGCCAAGGGAAGAAAGCACGGAGCATCTTTCCAGCAAAACGAGAAGAGGCGCGATCGACAGCACCCAGCTCATCAGCGCCCAGACTGTGAAGAAGCCGAGCGAGAGAAAGATAGCCCAGGTCGCATAGCCCACCAGATCGGGCTCCCCGGATGCCGTGATGTGCGTGGCGGCAGCCCACTGGATGGAACGAAACCATCCCCAGAACGTGAGCGCCAGCAGACACACCCACGCCGCCTGAAGGGCAATCATCGCACCAGGGCGGAATCGAAGGCCAGGCTCCATTCTCATCAGCAACAGGTTGCGGCCCAGGCCGGAGACGACGATCCAGAGCGCAGCCGCGGCCGGAAGGAACCAGCGCAGCACATCGGCTACATGAGGCGCGTAGTAGGTCCACACTGTGGCAAGCTGCACTACCGCGATCCAGGGATTTTGCGCATCGATGGAGCTCACGCCGGAGGAAGCCACTGGATAGGCGGTGAGCATCTGCTGCGCCTGGTTCCAGGCGACGAGAAGGATGGGAATGCCCGCCAGCCAGCGCCATCCCACCTCAATGGCGACGAGCAACGGGCGTTTCAAGATCGCGCCCATGTGCTCGACGAGGAACTGCGTTCCGCGTATCGGCGCAGTACCGCGCGAAGCCGCCATGGGACGCCCGCTCACTTCACAACCAGGTTGACTGCCCTACCCGGCACTACTATCACTTTGACCACCGTCTTGCCAGCGATGCGCGCGTGCACCTTCTCATCGGCCAGCGCGGCAGCTTGGATGGCCTTGGCGTCTGCATCCGGCGCCACGCGGACAACTGTCACCAGTTTGCCATTGATCTGGACGGGGATCTCGATCTCATCTTCTTTGGCAAGCCCGGGATCGCACTTCGGCCAGGGCGCCCGCAGAATCGGGGTACCCGGCGGCGGGTTCTCGTCGCTGAGGTGCAGAGTTGCGCCTTGGCTGCCCAACTCTTCCCACAGCTCGGCCGCAAGATACGGCGCGAACGGCGCCAGCAGCAGCACCAGATTGTGCAGCAGTTCGCGCACCACCGCTGCCGGAACTTCGCCTGAGGTAAGCTGCGCGTCCGCGGCCTGCAATTCATTAACGAACTCCATGATGGCAGCGACACAGGTGTTGAAGTGCCAGCGGCCTTCGAAGTCATGGGTGATTTTGGCAATGGTTTGATGAAGCTTGCGCATCAGGGCTCCGCCCTCTTGTGTTTTGGAGGAGTTTTGGGGCTCGGACGCAACGGCGCGCGCAGCAGGTGCATGCTTGGCGGTCAGCCGCCAGACGCGGCCCAGGAAGCGGCTGATGCCCGCTACGCCATCTTCCTGCCAATCGAGATCGCGATCGGGCGGCGCGGCAAAGAGCGCATACATGCGCGTGGCGTCGGCCCCGTAGCGCGCGACCATGTCATCGGGCGAAACCACGTTGCCCTTGGACTTGGACATCTTCGCGCCGTCTTTGATGACCATGCCCTGCGTGAAGAGGCGCTGCGCGGGCTCGTCGTTTTTGATCATGCCCAGGTCGCGCATCACCTTGGTCCAGAAGCGCGAATAGATCAGGTGCAGAATGGCGTGCTCTACGCCGCCGATGTACTGGTCGATGGAAAACCAGTACTGCGCGATCGAGGAGTCAAAGGGTGCGTTTGCGTTCTTCGCATCCGTATAGCGGTAGAAGTACCAGCTCGAGTCGACAAAGGTGTCCATCGTATCCGTCTCGCGCTTAGCTGCGTGACCACACTTCGGGCACTTGACATTGACGAACTCCGGTACGCGTGAGAGCGGAGAGCCACCTGTCTGCGTGATCTCGATCTTTTCAGGCAACAGAACGGGCAACTGTTCGTCAGGCACCTGCACGAGGCCGTCGCGCTCGCAGTGGATCATCGGGATGGGCGTGCCCCAGTAGCGCTGGCGGCTCACGCCCCAGTCCTTCAGCCGGAAGGTGACTGTAGCTTCGCCAAAAGCGTTGCGCACCGCAACTTCCTGGAGGCGTTTTTGCGCCTCTGCGCAGCTCAGGCCGTTGTACTCGCCGGAGTTGACGAGCACGCCGTCTTCTGAGACGAACGGGAGCTTCACTCCGACCTCGTTTTGGACTGGCCGAATCACCTCACGAATCGGAATCGCATACTTCTTTGCGAATTCGAAGTCGCGCTCATCGTGCCCCGGAACGCTCATGATCGCACCGGTGCCGTAGTCCATCAGCACATAATTGGCGACCCAGATCGGAATCAGCTCGCCGTTGTAGGGATTGATGGCGAAGTGGCCGGTGGGAACGCCGTGCTTCTCGATGGCGCCGACGTCTCCGGACTCCCTGGCCTTCTTCTGTTCCTCGATCAGAGTGGAGACCTGCACCTTCAATCCGGCGTCAGCCTGAGCCAGAGCTGTCACCAGCGGATGCTCGGGCGCCAGTTGCACACTGGTGGCGCCAAAAATCGTGTCGACGCGCGTGGTGAAGACACGAATCTTCTCGCTGCGGTTCTCGACTGCAAAATCTATCTCGGTTCCCTCGCTGCGGCCGATCCAGTTGCGCTGCATGGTGCGCACCTTTTCGGGCCAGCCTTCCAGCTTATCGAGCCCGTCGAGCAGTTCCTGCGCGTAGGCGGTGATGCGGAAGAACCACTGCTCCAGGTCGCGCTGCTCAACCAGCGTATCTTCATGCCGCCAGCAGTAGCCGTTGATGACCTGCTCGTTGGCCAGCACGGTAGCGCACTCGGGGCACCAGTTGACCTTGCTCTTCTTGCGGTAGACCAGGCCCTTCTCGTACATGCGCAGAAAGAACCACTGGTTCCAGCGGTAGTACTCGGGCAGACAAGTAGTGACTTCCGTGGCCCAGTCATAGCTGAAGCCGATGCGCTGCATCTGCCGCTTCATCGCGGCGATGTTCGAGAGCGTCCACTCACGCGGAGGCGTGTTATTCTTGAGCGCCGCGTTTTCGGCGGGCAGGCCGAAGGCGTCCCAGCCCATGGGGTGCAGCACGTTGTAGCCGCGCATCCACATGTAGCGCGCCAGCGCGTCGCCGATGGAGTAGTTGCGCACGTGCCCCATATGCAACTGGCCGCTCGGGTAGGGCAGCATTTCGAGAACGTAGTACTTGGGCTTACCGTTGGAAACAGGCTCAGCCGCGTACAATTTGGGGTCCGCAGCCCAACGCTGCTGCCATTTGGTCTCGATCGCCGCCGGATCGTACCGCAGTTCTTTCTCGTCAGACATAACCTTTCAGTGTAAATGGAAGGACGTCAGCTTTGTGCGCTCACCAGGCTCTTCAGCACACGTACATTCCGCTCTTCGTCGCCGGGTTCGTCAACGGGCGTTTCGGCGATAAACGCACAATGATTGAAGCGGGAATCGTTGAGCAGCCAGCGGAACGGCTCGACGCCGATGTTTCCCTGCCCGATGTGCTCATGGCGGTCAAGTTTGGTGCCGCGCGCGGCTTTTGCATCATTGCAATGCCATACGCGCACAGCATCGAAACCGGTGGTGGCGGCCACCTGGTTCATGGTTTCGGCATAGCCCTCCGCGGTGACGATGTCGTAGCCGGAGACGTGTGTATGACACGTGTCGAGACATACGCCGACCGGCGCATGGGCCTTCAACCGCGCAACCAGCTCGGCTACCTGCTCGAAGTTGCCGCCCAGAGAGCACTCCGCGCCAGCTGTGTTTTCAATCAGGATGCTGAAACTTGTTTCCTGCCACGGCAGGCCGTCAATGGCCTTCTCGATCGACTGGGCTGCAAGTTTCAATCCTTCGTCGCGCGTGAGTCCCTTCCACGAACCAGGATGCAGTACGAGATATTCCGCGCCCAGAGCCAGCGCCCGCTCGACTTCCCCGCGAAAAGCAGCAATGCTCTTCACCCGCGTCTCTTCGGACTGGCTGCAGACATTCACCAGATAGCTGGTGTGGATTACCAGAGGACCAACGTTGAGTTCAGCGCGCAGAGTACGCATCCGCTCACACTGCTTCGGGTCAGGCTTGGGCGCGCGCCACATGCGCGGACTGGAAGAAAAAATCTGAAAGGTATTCGCGCCGATCTCCTGCGCGCGTTCGACTGCTTTGGAAGCTCCGCCTGCTGTGCCCAGATGCACTCCGATTCGCTTTGCCATGCGAACAGTCTAATCGGCAGAGCTTCCGCGCAAGCTGGCGCTTCAGGCGGTCCAGGCGACAGCGCGATTGGCGCGGCTGCTGGAGATATAACCCATGTCCGCGGAGATGCCACGCACGCATTGCAGCAGATGGTTCGCGATTGACGGCAGCTTTTGCGCGGTCACACGGAACGAGGGCCCGGAAACGCTGACTGCAGCGACGGGCAGGCGCTGTGCGTCGAGAAGCGGTACCGCGATGCAGCGCAGGCCCTCTTCCAGTTCCTCGTCATCCACCGCGTATCCGCGACGGCGCGTCTTTTCCATCTCCGCGCGCAAAGCTTCCGGCGTTGCGATGGTGCGGTGGGTCAGGCGCTCGAAGCGGATGCGGCGCACGACGTCCGCTGCGCGCTCCGGCGGCAAAAAGGCCAGAATCGCTTTGCCCACCGAGGTACAGTGCACCGGATTGCTGGCCCCAATGCGTGTAATCATGCGAACTGAGCGGGCCGGCTCGATCTTGTCGAGGTAGATAACGCGCGCTGCCTCAAGAATGCAGAGGTGGGCAGTCTCTTCGGTCTCTGCCACCAACCGGCGCAGGTGAGGCTGCGCGCGGTCGCGCAGGTCGTATTGCTCGATCGCGCGGTTGCCGAAGTCAAAGAGCCGAAGACCGAGGCGGAATTTTCCATTCGAGGTGCGCTCCACCATGCGGTGACGCTCTAGGACCATCAAAAAGCGGTGCGCAGTGCTCTTGTGCAACTGCAACGATGAAGCCACCTGGGCTAAACCGAGCGGAGTTTCGCTTTCACCAAGCAAATCCAGTACGGCAAAGGCCCGGTCGAGAGCCTGAACTTTGTACGTGCCTTGCGGAGCGGTATCTCGCATTGTGATCCTCTATTCCGCGCATTGGTCGCGCTTTCAGCTTCTCAAGATATGAGATTGGCTGTCAAGAGGCGGGAGAACGGTTATTCAGCAGGTTAGTAGAAGATCAGACCAATCGGGCTAAGCCAATGATCCGCAGCGACATACGAAATATGCCACTGCTTCCCAGGGGCGGATCGAGCAGACTTGCTTTTACTTCGGCTGGAAAAGCTAGCTGTTTTCCGGTACCAGGTCTCCCTCGCCGGGCGCGAGGAAGAGATTGGCCTCAAGCCCGTGCTGGCGGGTGTAGAGATCGTAATAGCGGCCGCCGAGAGCAAAGAGTTCAGCGTGATTGCCCTGCTCGACGATGCGGCCGCCCTCCACTACAAGAATCTGATCTGCGCGGCGAATCGTCGATAGGCGGTGCGCGATGACGAAGGTAGTGCGCCCCTGCATAAGTTGCGCAAGGCCGGCCTGGATCATGGCCTCGGACTCGGAATCGAGCGAGCTGGTGGCTTCATCGAGGATGAGGATGCGCGGTTCGGCCAGCAGCGCGCGGGCGATGGAGAGCCTTTGCCGCTGGCCGCCGGAGAGCTTCACACCGCGCTCGCCCACGATCGTGTCATAGGATTCCGGAAAGCGCTCGGCAAATTCGTCCACGCGCGCTGTGCGGCAGGCGGCGAGAAATTGCTCCTGCGTGGCTTCGGGACGTGAAAACAGAATGTTCTCACGGATAGAGCCGTCGAAGAGGAACGAGTCCTGAAGCACCACACCAAGTTGCGAGCGGAAGGTAGTCAGGTCCACAGTGGCAAGATCGATATCGTCAACCAGCACGCGGCCTTTCAACGGAGTATGGAAAGCGCACAGCAGGCTGATAATGGTGGATTTGCCCGAGCCCGACGAACCGACCAGCGCAGTGACGGTTCCCGGTTCCGCGCGGAAGCTCACGCCATGCAGCACAGGTTTCTCCGGTGTGTAGGCGAACTCGACATTTTCGAAGCGTATCTTGCCCACGATGGGAGGCATTTTGACCGTGCGGCCGGGAACTTGATTTTCTTCGATTTCGGCCATGATCTCGTGGGTGCGATCGAGTCCGGCGAAGGCTTCTGTCAATTGCGTGCCGATGTTCACGATCTGGAAGACCGGCGCGACCATGAAGGCCAGGAACATGTTGTAGCTGAAGTAGTCGCCTACCGACCAGGAGTGCTGTAGCACGCTATGCCCGCCCAGCCACATCACTAGAGAAGAGACCAGGCCGAGAACCGTGGTAGAGGCTGACGAGAGCACGCTGGTCATGGTCAGCGACTTCATTACGTTATTCAGCAGCCGCTCCACGCCGCCGGAGAAGACGTGCGCCTCGCGGTCTTCGGCGTGATAGCCCTTGATGACGCGCACGCCGCCGAGCGATTCGGTAAGCCGGCCTGTGACTTCTGCATTGATTCGGGATCGCTCGCGGAAGATGGGGCGAATCACGCGGAAACCGTATTGCAGAACGAGAACAAAGGAACCGATGACAGCAAAAACGGTGAGCGTGACCGTTACGCTGCGATGGAGCAGATAAACGAAGGCCAAGATGGCCGTGAGCATACCGCCGAGAAATTCGACGAGCCCCGTACCCACGAGGTTGCGGACGCCTTCCACGTCCGACATGATGCGCGCGACCAACGTGCCGGTGCGGTTCTCGTCGTAGTAGGCCACGGAGAGCAATCCGACATGCCGCTGCACCTGCCGCCGCATGTCGGCGATGAGGCGCTGGCCCGCCTTCGAAAGCAACTGCGTGAGTGAGAACGAGGTGATGGCCTGCACCACCATCGCGGAAAACACCAGCGCGATGATGCGCGGCAGCAACTCGGGATGCGGATGTTGCCAGGAGAGCACTTTATCGAGCAGGGGCTTTGAGGTGTAAGGGAGAACAAGGCCGGCCACCCGGTTGATGACCATTAACCCCAGTCCGATGATGATAAGTCCCTTACGCGGTGAGACCAGGGCCCAGATTTCCGGGCCGATCTTTTTGAGACTGGGTTTCTTTTTCGGCAGATCGCCCTGCGCGGAGCGCGCACCGCGACCCTGCGGCGTGCGCTCGGCGCGCATGCCCATGCCGAGCCCACCTCCCCGCATTGTGGACATGGCTACTCCTGCCTTGCCCTGCGCGCAGCAATGAACGACCGCACGCACATATTCACATAGATAAGCAGTAGTCCCGCCATGGTCAATTTGGATGCGAGTGCAATGTGATCCGGTTCAATACCTTGAGCGTGGGCGTGCGCGTAGCCGCGCAGCGCTTCAGCTGCTGCTCCGATAAACCCCAATAGGCCGATGGTCACGCTGATGTGCATGAACAGCTTGCGCCGGCCTTCGCTGGGGCTGATGGCGAGGAATCCGCAGGCACCCATCGCGAGACCAAACCACATGGGGATGAGCGCGGTGGGGTGGACACTGCCTGTTCCAAGATAACCGGCGAGACCTAGAGCAACCAGCAGGACCGCAAATACCAGTGTCACTTTTGCCATGCGAAACCTCCATCTTTACTCCAGTTTACAGTTCGTCGTTCCTGGTTCTCAGTGAGGGATTGCGCAGAGCGTAGGCGCGTCTGAAGCACCGGTAACTGGGAACTATGAACTGTGAACTGACGTGCTATCGTTGAATGCGTGCCGATCCGCCTTTGGCAAAGGTCCGCACCTGGTCGAGAGTGGCCATAGTGGTGTCGCCGGGGAATGTCGTGAGCAAGGCGCCGTGAGCCCAGCCCAGCTTGAGGCACTCTTCCGGAGCTTCGCCGTTTAACAGGCCGTAAATAAAGCCGGCAGCAAAACCGTCTCCGCCTCCAACGCGGTCGATAACGTCGAGCTCGGCCGTGGGTGCGGTGTAGCTCTTGCCTCCGACCCAGGCCACGGCGCTCCAGCTGTGCCGGTTCGTGGAGTGAACCTCGCGCAGCGTAGTGGCGACGACTTTCGCCTGCGGATGCTTTTTCACCACCTGGTCGATCATGCCGAAGAAGACGCTCGGATCGAGCTTCGACTTTGCGGTGACATCGGGGCCGGGAATGCCAAGGCCTTTCTGTAGGTCTTCCTCGTTGCCAATGAGCACATCCACGTTCTCGACGATCTTGCCGATGGTCTCGACTGCATGATCGATTCCGCCAGAGATCTTCCACAGTTTCTCGCGGAAGTTCAGATCGAACGAGGTCACCGCACCGGCGGCTTTGGCTTCGCGCATCATCTCCGCGGCCAGTGCTGCGGTCGAGGCTGAAAGCGCGGCGAAAAGACCACCGCAGTGAACCCAGCGAACGCCTTGCGCAAAGATCGCCTTCCAGTCGAAGTCGCCGGGCTCGAGCATCGCGCCCGCTTCATTGGCGCGGTTGTAGAACACGACCGGAGGCCGCACGCCGTAACCGCGATCGCTGTAAACCGTCGCCATGTTGGGCCCAGTTGCGCCGTTGTGCTCAAAGTATTTGTAGATCGGCTTCACGCCCATGGCGCGCACCCGCTCGGCAATCAGATCGCCGATGGGATAGTTGACCATGGCCGAAGCGATGGCCGTCTTCATCCGGAAACAATCGGAAAGGTTTGCGGCCACATTGAATTCGCCGCCGCTTACGTGAATCCTGCACTCCGTCGCCTTGCGAAAGGGAATGATTCCCGGATCGAGCCGGTGAATTAAGGCTCCCAGCGCCAGAAAATCCAATTCCCCGTTTTTGGGGATGTTCAGTTTGTTGCTCATCGTTTGGCTCCTTGCTGCACTTGTCTCCTCATAAAGTATGAAAAACAAAAACCCAAGGCTGCACACTTCAACCGGCGCTTGCGGCCAGACGCTTCACGTCATTGAGAACTTGCTGCGGGGTCCACTCGTTTCCAGGATAGAACTGCACAACCTTACCCTGGGGACTGATCAACGTAGTCGAAAGCGTGTGCGTGATTGTGTCATCGGGCCCGGAAGTGATGCCCACGTCAAAGTACTTCGCCATTTCCAGCAGCTCAGGCTTGGTCGGAACGGCGAAATCCCAGTGCGCGAAGGCATTTCTGTCGTCGCGGCCGATATAGGTTGCACCGTAAGCGCGCAACCGCGCGGGCGTATCATGGTCGGGGTCGAAGCTCACGCAAAGAAGATGTGTTTTGGCATAGAGCACTGGATCAGAGGCCAGTTGCTGATGGATCGCGGCAAAATTCCGCGTGACCAGCGGGCAGAAGTTCGGCAGTGGGCAGCGCGTGTAGATAAAGGTGAGCAAGAGACTCTGCCCGCGAAACTGATCGAGATGAATCTCGCGCCCATCCTGGTTGCGCAGCTTAAAATCCGGGACATTATCGCCTGGCTCCGGCACGTGGTAGAGAACCGTAGGCCGGTAATCGGGCTTGGCCTGCGCGACAATGTCGATGTGGTCCAGAAAAACGCTGGCGTCAGCACCCTGCGAGACAAAAAGGTCGGCGGTGAGCACGTCGCCGGGATGCAATTCACTCAGGATGCCCGGGTCTTTCAGCTTATAAGGCATCGTCATCGCTTCCATGAAGCCAGGGATTGCGTCATGGGCCAGCGTCACCTCACCCGTGGCAGAATTGGTCGAGATCACCTTGCCGCGTAGCTTGTAGACCTTGAACGACGAACTCGAAGTATCCTGCTGATCGGCCTTCGTCTCTGAGTGACACCCGGTGAGAATAAAAAGCGCCAACAAGGAACCTACAAGCAATCTCCGCATCACGCCTTCTAGTGTACAACCGGTGGACTGACCACAACCTGTTGATACCGCAACTTCCGTTTTGGCGCTTGCGCGCCCGGCAGAGTATAACCCTGAAATGGGGGATACGGCTGCATCTGAGCTCAACGCGTGGCTGCGCGGCGGAGGGCTGGTCGTTGCGGCCAGCGAGCGCGCCGCGCGCGCTGTCGCGACGACCTACCATCGCGCCCGCCGCGCCGAAGGGCTCACCGCCTGGACGGCTCCGAAGGTCCGCAATTGGGAGGAGTTTGCCCGCCGCGCGTGGGAAGAACACACGAGGCGGCCGCGGCTTCTGCTGAATCCGCTGCAAGAGCAATCGCTGTGGGCAGAGATCGTCGCGGCGGACGGCCGGAGGGCGGTCCTGCTGGAAGAGCCTCTTCACCGCATCGCGAAATTGGCCATGGATGCGCACAGGCTGCTTTGCTTGCACGCACCCCAATTCCTTGAGCCAACTGCAAGAGCCATGTGGCAGCAGGATGCCGGGATGTTCAGCAATTGGCTGACGACGTTCGACGAGGCGTGCCGCGCTGGTGAGCTGATCAGCCCATCGCGCGTACCACCTGAGCTGATTGAGTCGATCAAGAATGACGGCGGCACGCGTCCGCCGCTGCTGCTGGCCGGTTTCGACCGCATTCTGCCTACACAGCAAAAGTTGTTCGATGCCTGGGGTGAGTGGCGCGATGTGCCGCGCGCCAATTCAGCCCTACAGATATTTTTTCATCAAGCTGTCGACGAAAATGCGGAACTGGCAGCGTGTGCGCTATGGTGCAAGCGCCGTCTGGCGGCCAGTCCGCAGGCACGGCTGCTGGTCGTGACGGAGCGTGCGGCAGCTCACCGCGGCGAGATCGAGCGGGCGTTTCTGCGATTTGGGAGGCGAGACAGCACTCCAGATGGCGCTTCGTCGTTGTTCGAATTTTCACTTGGCGTTCCGCTGAAGAACGTCTCGCTGGCGCGCGGAGCAGTGCTGGTGCTGCGTTGGCTGGACGGGGCAATCGAAGAACACGAACTAGACTGGTTATTCTCCACCGGTCAAACTGCGGCGAGCGAAGAGGAGTCCTATTCGTTGACTGCGTTTATGCGCGCATTGCGGCGGCGTGGTTTGGAACGGACACACTGGCGCCTTGAAGACTTCAGCCGACAAAGGCCAGGACAGGCGTTACCGGAGAGCTGGGTTGCCCGGATGGCGCAAGCAGCGCAGCGGCTGAAAGAATTCCACAGTTCCTCTGCCGCGGCGCGGGCAACGCCGATCGAGTGGGCAGAACTGGTTCCACAGCTGCTCCAAACGATTGGCTGGCCAGGCAGGCGGGCGCTCTCGAGTACAGAGTTCCAGGTAACTCGCCGCTGGCAAGAGTTGTTGGACGAGTGCGCCTCGCTTGGATTCGATGGGCGCCGGGTCGGCTGGAGAGATTTCCTGCAGGCGATCGAACGCACAATGAATGAGACCCTGTTTGCACCTGAGTCTGAAGATGCGCCGATTCTGATTGCAGGGCCTGCAGAGTCGGCCGGGCTCACGGCGGATGCGGTCTGGGTTCTTGGGGCGAGCGAGGATGCGTGGCCGCCCTCGGGCTCGGCGCATCCGTTGCTGCCTCTCGATGTGCAGCGCACTGCAGAGATGCCTCACGCTTCCGCACAGCTCGACTGGCACCTGGCCATGGCTGTCACGGACCGATTGCTGGCGTCTACGGCGGAAATTCATTTCAGCTTTGCACGGCAGACTGGGGGCATTGAAGCGCGCCCCTCACGGTTGATCATGAAAGTTGCGGGCGCTGCGCAGAATGTGCCACCAGAACTGACTGCGCATCCAGAACCGGATGCGCTGACCCTATTGTTCGAGGACCGCAGCCGGATTCCCTTCCCCGGCGGCGAAGTTGCTGGCGGCTCTACCGTGCTGACCGCACAGTCGCAGTGTCCGTTCAAGGCGTTTGCCGTGGCACGGCTGGGCGCGCGGAAATGGGAGCGGGCCGAACCCGGGCTGACGGCTGCGCAGCGCGGCCAACTACTGCACGCGGTGCTGCACGCCGTCTGGAGCGGACCGCCCGAGGGGATTCGCAGTCAGGCGGAGCTGCGAGAGCTCACGGATCTTCGTGCATTCGTCGACAAGCGGGTGCGTGCGGTTCTCCGGGAGGAGATGCCTACGGGCGCGCGCGAAAGCATGCCGCGCAGATACCTCGAGCTGGAGCAGATTCGGTTGACCCAACTGGTGACCGAGTGGCTGCGGTACGAAGCGGCGCGGGCGCCTTTCGTCGTGGAAGACACTGAAGTCGAGAGAGAGCTAATGGTTGCGGGACTGGAGCTTCGTCTCCGATTGGACCGCGTGGACCGGTTCGGCGACGGCACTGTTCTGGTGATCGACTACAAGACCGGCAATGTTTCGCAGAAGTCGTGGGAGATGCCGCGACCGGATGACGTGCAGTTGCCTCTCTATGCGGGATTCGCGCTTGACCGCGAGAAGGAGCCGCTCGGCGGCCTGGTGTTTGCGAAGATTCGGGCCGGCGAACAGCAGTGCTTCGCAGGACGCATGTTCGATGCGGAGGCGCGGTTGCTGCCGGGTTTAGGCAATCGCAGTGCACTGGTCAAGAGGCCGCTGACGATCGAAGACCTCATCGAGTGGCGCAACTATATCGAGCAGATGGCGCGCGACTTTCTTGAAGGACGCGCCGATATAAATCCTCGCGAGTATCCCACAACCTGCGAGCAATGCGGCTTGCAGACGCTTTGCCGCGTGCACGAACATCGCGTGCAACGGGAAAAGGAGATGGACGACGCGGAGGAGGCATTCGATGCCTAGCGTTTCACCGGTCCGTTTGCCGCCCCCCGACCAGAAGGAACGCGAGCGCGCGCTCGACGCGAGCCGTTGTGTACTGGTGCGCGCGCCGGCCGGCTCGGGCAAAACCGATCTGCTCACGCGCAGGTTTCTGCGCCTGCTCGCCGCGGTGGATGAGCCGGGACAGATTGTCGCCATTACCTTCACCAAGGCTGCTGCAACAGAGATGCGGCATAGGATTCTCGAGAAACTCGAGAAAGCTGCGGTGAGTGATGCGGCAGATTCGGAAGGCGATGAGTTTTCGATGGAAGCGCTGGCGAGGCGGGCACTTAAACGGTCGCATGCGCGCGGATGGAACCTGCTCGATCTGCCGGCGCAGTTGCGCATCTCCACAATCGACTCCTTCTGCCGCGAGCTGGCGTTGCAGCAGCCGCTGTTGTCGGGCCTGGGCGGGGGGCTGGAGATCGCAGAGCAGCCGCAGGAGCTGTACCGGCGCGCAGCGCGACGGACTCTCGAGGCAATCGGCGGCAGCGATGCTTCGCTGCGTGAATCCATCGAAGCCCTTCTGCTTTGGCGCGACAACGGCTGGCACGAGATCGAGAGCCAGCTGATCGAGATGCTGGAAACGCGGGACCGTTGGATGCACGAGTTTGTCGTGGTGCGCAATCCGGATTGGAATGCGCTGCGCGAGCGGCTCGAGTGGCCTTTTCGCGAATCAGTCGCCGCAGCACTCACGGAACTGAACCGGTTGCTCGACCAGGTTCCAGGAGCGCGCAATGAGATTCTGGAGCTCGCGCGGTTTGCTTGCGATCAGACCGAGGGTGCGCTGCATGGAGGGCTCGCGGAATTGGCCGAGTTGCCTGATGCGTCTTTCGAGAGTGCCGAAGAACTCGAAGCTGCTCAGCAGGCGTGCGCGTGCCTGGCTGCGTTTCTGTTGACGAACGATGGCAACTTTCGCGAGCGCGTAGACAAGCGGCTCGGGTTCCCGGCGGATCGCAAAAGAGAAAAAGAGCGGCTGTTGCGCGTGATTGCTGACCTCAGAGGGCTTCCCGGTCTCGAGGCCGCACTGGCGGCGATCCGCGAATTGCCTCCTGCGCGTTACTCCGACGAAGACTGGCGCGTCCTCCGCGCGGCTTTCACGCTGCTGCGGCGTGCAGCCGCCGAATTGAAGGTGGTCTTCGCGGAGACCGGCACGGCCGATTACATCGAAGTGGCGCAGATCGCTGAACGCGTCCTCACAGGCGAGAACGAGATTCCCAGTGAAGCGGCGCTGGCCGTCGCCGACGGCGTGCGCCACCTGCTTGTGGACGAGTTTCAGGATACAAGCCGGAGGCAGCACAGGCTGCTGGGGCGCCTGATCGGCGCGTGGAGCGAGCGGCAGAACCGGAGCTGCTTTGTGGTTGGCGACCCGATGCAGTCCATTTATTTTTTTCGCGATGCGGATGCGGAGCTGTTTCCGCGCGTGGAGCGCATGGGGCTGGATATTCCTCACGATCTGCCGCTGAAGTTCGACTCAGTACGACTCTTTGCGAACTTCAGGACAGCGCGGCCGCTGGTGGAGAAGTTGAACGAAACCTTTGCGAGAATTTTCGACCAGAACGACGGAAGCGGCATCACCTTTTCAAGCGCCGAGCCCTCACGCAGGGAGCGCGCACAAGCGGAATTGCAGATCGTGACGGAAACCGGGCCGCGCATGGAGCTGCACCTCGAGTTCATTTCGCAAAATCGCACACGAGCAACCGGGCCGGATGCCGTGCGCGAATCCCTGAGGATTTCGAAAACCCACGAGACAGCGCGGGAAAGCCAGACCGAAGAAATTGTCCATGTGATCCGCGAGCATCTCGTGCACATGGAGCAGGCGCGTGCAGCGGGAGCAAAATATCGCATCGCCGTGCTGGGTCGGACGCGCAGAGCGCTGGTGCCGATTGCCGAAGCGTTAAGGTCCGCGAAGATTCCTTTCCGGGCGGTAGAACTGGAAGGATTGAAGGACCGGCCGGAGGTGCTGGATGCGCTGGCCCTGGTACGAGCGCTGTTCAATCCGCAGGACCGCGTGGCGTGGCTGGGCGTGCTGCGCGCGCCGTGGTGCGGGCTTTCTCTTGAAGATTTGCATCGGCTGGTGAGCGCAGACGATCCCGAGTTGCAGAAGCAGCCTGTATCAGCGCTGCTCGCCGAGCGACAGACGCTTTTGAGCGGCGAAGGTCGTGCCGCGGTAGAGCGCGTTCTGCTGGCCATTGCATCCGTACCGCACTTGCGATTTGCGCAGCCAATAGCATCGCCCGGCAGTTGGATCGAGCAGGTGTGGCTGCGGCTCGGTGGCGCACAGTGCGTGGACGCGGCAGGACGAGCCAACGTAAATCTGCTGTGGCGTGCTCTCGACAGCTTGCCGGAGGGCGAGCTGGATTTGCTGGGACCGGCGCTGGACGCGGCTCTCGACAAACTCACAGCGCTGCCCGATCCGGCCGCAGATGCCGACGTCGGCGTGCAGCTGATGACGATCCACAAATCGAAGGGACTCGAATTCGAGGCGGTGCTTGTGCCCGATTTACAGGCGCGCTCCGCACAGGGAAACCTCAAGCTGCTTTCCTGGCTCGAACGGGGATTGGCCGAACCGGATGCATCGGGTGAGCCTACTGAGTTTCTTGTAGCGCCATTGCAGTCCAAGGGCACGGAGGGAGGCAGCGCCAAAGCATGGGTGGATCGCGTTTATCGCGAGCGCGAACGGCAGGAGATGCGGCGGCTGCTCTACGTGGCCGCGACGCGCGCGCGCGAAGAACTGCACCTCTTTGCGCGGCCTTCGTACAAAGAGGAGGAAGATGGTTCCTTCAGCCTCGTTAATCCGCGCGACAGCCTGCTGGCCACAGCTTGGCCTGCACTGGAAACCGAGATCCAAACGCGGTTCGCGGCATGGAGTGATCGCGCGGCCGCATCTTCAACCATCGAATCGATCGCGGCCGCCGAAGAAGAGCCGCTTCCATCGACTGCAGCAGAACCCGGTGCGCCGTTACGGCGATTGCCATCGAAATTTCAGTTACAGCAAACCGCAGATACGGATGCGGAGCGCGCAATACCAATAGTGGGGGCGACCCAGCTGTACGAGCGACACGAGGGCGGAGTCTTCTCTCGCGCGCTGGGAACCGCCGTGCACTCACTGCTCGAAGAACTGGCACGGCTGCGTGTGAACGCCGATTGGGATGCAGCACGGGCGGCGCTCGCACGTGTGGAGCCGCGCGTAACGGCGCAGGTGCGGGGCGCGGGCATCGAGCGATCACAGGCCGCTCGGATTGCCGTCAGAGCTATGGAGTTCGCTCTCAAGGCTTCGCACGACTCCGCCGGGCAGTGGATTCTTTCGCCGCACGCAGATGCTGCCAGCGAGATCCGCTGGGCGGGAATGGTAGCCGGCAGCCTGCGCACCGTACAGGTAGATCGCGTCTTTCGCGGCGGAGAGGAGCCGCTGGGCGCAGGCGACAGAGTGTGGTGGGTGATCGATTACAAGACGGCGCACGAAGACGCTCTGGATCCACAGACCGTTCTTCCACGACTAAGAAAGATCTTTGCGCCGCAGGTTGAATCGTATGCGCAGGTGCTGCGCAATCTGCACGGAACGGACGCGATCATCCGCGGCGGCATTTACTATCCGCGCATGATGCAGTTTGACTGGTGGGAGATTTGAGAGCGATGCTTCCGAGGTCTCCCACCCTTTCCGCAAAAGGCGCGGAAAGGATGGGGCACGGAGCTCTTGCTACTGCACGGAATGATTGCTACTGCAGGCTGGTCATCAGGCTTTCAAGCGCGCTCTTGGGCGGCCGCGTCAGCGACTCAGGCAGCGTGGCAAGCGGTTCACCGACCAAGTTTAGCAGATCGATGAAGCTCGGCTTCTTGGTGTCGATGTAGAAGACGCCGGTCAGCACTTCGCCCTTTTCGTGCGCGTCCATCAGCGTGCGCACGGCCTTCGCTTTGTCGGTGGGATCGTAGTCTTCCAGCAGTTTGCGGAGCCGCAGACTCGACCCATCATGCATTTGCACATCGAAGACCTCGCCGGAGCTGTAATCAACTTCAATGTCTTCGAAGCTCGGCACAAAGCCGATCTCGTTGATCGCTTCGTCGTGCTCCTGCAGGAACTTGTAACTCTTGGTCGACCCTTCGTGATCGTTGAACGTAACGCAGGGGCTGATCACGTCGAGCATGACGGTTCCTTTATGCGCGACGGCGGCCTTCAGCATGGCCAGCAACTGCTTCTTGTCACCGGAGAACGAGCGGCCCACGAAGGTAGCGCCCAACTGGATGGCAAGCGCGCAGGTGTCGATGGCCGGCAGATCATTGATCACGCCGGTTTTGAGCTTGGAGCCGATGTCTGCCGTAGCCGAGAACTGGCCCTTGGTCAATCCGTAGACGCCGTTGTCCTCGATGATATAGATCATAGGCAGGTTGCGGCGCAGCAGATGCACGAATTGGCCCATCCCGATCGAGGCTGTGTCGCCGTCGCCCGAGACGCCAAGAGCCATCACGGTGTGATTGCCCAGCAGCGCGCCGGTCGTGACCGAAGGCATGCGGCCGTGCACGCTGTTAAAGGAGTGCGAGCGGCTCATGAAGTAGGCGGGGCTCTTCGATGAGCAGCCGATGCCGCTCATCTTGATGACCCGCTCCGGCTCGACAGCCATCTCGAACATGGCATCGATGATGCGCTCGGAGATCGCGTTATGGCCGCAGCCGGCGCAGAGCGTCGACTTGCCGCCGCGGTATTCAACGACCGGAAGGCCAATATGATTCAACTTCGGACCGGGTGTTGCGGTAGCCATTACAAGCCCTCCTTGGTCGCGAACTCTTCGGTGATGCTGCGGGCGTCGAGCGGCAATCCGTTGTAGTGCAGGATGCTGCGCAGCTTGACGACCTGCTCTGCAGGAAGATCGAGTTTGAGCAGGCTGGCCAGTTGCGCGTCGCGGTTCTGCTCCACAACGTAAACACGCTCGTGAGAGGCCACGAAGTCGTGGATCTCATGCGCGAACGGATACGCGCGGATGCGCATGTAGTCCACGCTCTGGCCGTATTCGGTCTTGATCTGGTCGAGGCTCTCGTGCAGTGCAAAGTCGG
>JASHVE010000442.1 GCA_030039675.1 Acidobacteriaceae bacterium
TGAGTTCATGCTTTCGGTCTACAATAATTCCGAAAATGGTATAAGGAACGATTCTGCACCCTCGGCTCCGCGCACTGATCCAGACTCGGCGGCTGCATGCCGGATGCGCGGGAGGACATCGGCTTGAGTAGCCACATCTCATGAGAAGTAAGATGCAGGAAGAGCCCACGGATCGCAGCAGGAATCAGGGATTCACGATTCTATTTCGTTGCGAGGGTTCCCGTCTCGCCCAGCATTTCGCGGGCATGGGTCACTTGCAGCAGTCCGGCGTCGGCGGAAGGCCACGCCTTCAGAAAGACCCGGTATTCCACCTTCGCTTCTTCGGTGTTACCCGCGAGCTCATCTGCACGCGCGATTCCGTACAGTTCAAATCCCGATAAGGGCCGCTCGACCAGTGCCGCCTGATACGCCGTCTTTGCGCCCACGTAGTCTTTTGCGCGCAGCAGCGCTTCCCCTTCGGTCTCCGCTACCGGGCGGATGTACCATGGCGGCTCGTGATAGCCAAGCTTTTTCTCGGCAAGCGCAGCCTGCGCGTACATCTTCTTCGCCGCTTCGTTCTTCCCCTGGAGCAGCAGCATGCCGGCGCGTAGTTCCTGCGAGGCGACGCCCAACGAGCTCATCAAGGGATCTGCCAGTGCGTCGGGGTTCAAAGGCGTCTTCACTGGCTGCGTGACAGCAGCTTTCGGCTTTGTCGTCCCGCCGGTTGTCGTGGCCTTCATCGAATCGGCCTTTTTCGCTGCCGCGGCCTTTACATCCTGCTCCTTCCGCCAAAGCCCCGCGTCCATCTGAGCAGATGCGGCCTGCGCCGCAGAAAGATCGCCCCGGTCGAGCGCCTGCATTCCGGCGGCAAACGGGCGCAGTTCATCTTTCAGAAAATGCAGGTTCGATGTCTTCTCGCCGTCTGCGAGCTTGGCGTCGTCCAGCATGGCCAGCACGGCGGCCCAATCGCCCACGCGCAGCGCTACCGGCAGCCGCCGGCTGATCCGCGACATCTGATCGCGCGCGCTCCAGATGTAGAGCGAGGCGGAAAGCTGCCCACGCGCTCCGGCAAGCCGGTCTGACAACGCATTAGCCGCTTCCAGGCGCCCCTGCTCCATCATGTTGGCAATTGCGTACATGAGATTGTGAACGTAGTTCCAGTCTTCATCCACGCTCACATGCTGCTCGCGCATGTACTTCTCATCGACTGCGGTCGAGGCGGCAAACCAGCGGTCGGCGCTCGCGTAATCACCTATGCGGTAATAGATGTGCCCCGGCATGTGGACCATGTGTCCGCTGTTGGGCGCCAAGCTGGCCAGCAGCGCCGCACTTGCAATCGCCCGCTCCGGATTATTGCTGGGCTCCATGGCATGAATCCAGTAATGATTCGCGGCGGAATCGTTTGGCGAGTCTTTCAGCACTTCTTCGAGGATCGCAATCTTCTCCTTCTCGCCAGGCTGCGGCTCGCCGTTGTCGTCAAAGCCGTCGCCGAGCGCATTGGCCAGAAAGATGCGCGCCTCAATATCCTTGGGTTCCTTCTTCACCAGCTTGCGATAGATGGCAACAGAGGCAGCATGATCCTTGCCCTCTTGCCGCGATTCGGCCACGGCAGCCTCGATATAGAGCCGATTGGTCTTCCCCGCTCTGCCCTCGAGCCGCACCGCTTGCTGGAGAGCCTTGTCAGCGTAAGCCATCTCGTCCTCGCCGCGAGAGGTCAATACCTGCTCCAATCCCCAATAGCACATGGCGCAATTGGGATCGGTGCGAATCGCTTGCTCAAAGGCTTTGGCCGACTCGTAATCCCAAAAGTCGTGCAACAGGCTTAGCCCCTGGTCAAACCATGCCTGCGTTTCAGCGCTGGCCCTGATGGCGATATGCGAGTTGCCGATTCCGGTCATGCGCACTGGCGGGGACAGCTGGTCGGGTGGGGGAATCATTTGCATGTCGTCCATGGGCGGCATCGCGCCGGGGCCCTGCGCCCTTGCCGCGATGACGCCCACCAATACCGCACCGGCAAATGCAAGATAGAAGGCCGCTCGTCTCATCTAGACGACTATAGCCGGTTCGCACTGTGCGACGCACCCGGAAAAATCGGAGCGCGGCCTTCTGTTCGTGCGCCTGCGCTCCGATAATGACCTGGAATTTTTGGCTTGTTAAACCTTCACCGCCGGATGCGTCGCATAATGCAGCAGCACAGCCACCGCGCAACTGGTGAGCCGCGTCTCCGCCGAGTCTGCACGACTGGTCAGAATTGCGGGCACGCGCGCGCCGAGCACGATGCCGGCAAGCTGCGCGCCGCCCAGGTATTCAAGCTGCTTCGCCAGCATGTTGCCGCTTTCGAGATCGGGAACGACAAGAATGTCGGCCTGGCCGGTCACAGGGGAAACCAGCTTCTTGATGGAAGCGGCCTTCTGGCTCACGGCGGTATCAAAGGCCAGCGGTCCATCGAGGATGCCGCCGGTGATCTGGCCGCGATCCGCCATCTTGCAAAGCGCAGCCGCGTCGAGCGTCGATTTGATCTTGGGATTCACGGTCTCGACCGCGGAAAGCAGCGCCACTTTTGGCTCGGGAATGCCAAGCGCATGCGCCAGATCGATCGCGTTCTGCACGATGTGCACCTTGTCTTCGAGCTCGGGCGTGATGTTGATCGCTGCATCGGTGATGAGCAGAGTGCGCGCATAGGCCGGCGTATCCATAATGAAGACATGCGAGATGCGGCGCGCCGTGCGCAAGCCCGTATCGCGGTTCATGGCGGCCTTCATCAGCTCGTCGGTGTGCAGGCTGCCTTTCATGATGGCCTGGGCGTTGCCGGCGCGGCAGATCGCCACGCCCACTTCCGCGGCTTTTTCCTCGCATTCGGCCTGGACGACGGGAAAGCAGCTGATGTCGACGCCGATCTTTTCGGCTAGGCTCTTCATCGCGGCTTCGGGGCCAATCAATGTAGGCTCGATAAGGCCTGCGGACGCGGCTTCTACCGCGCCGCGCAGGGCAACGTCGGTGAGCGGCCACACGACGACTGTAGTAATCGCGGGCAAATTTTTGCAACGCTCAATGAAATTATGAAAGACGTGATAATCCGCCGGATGGCCCACGAGCGGATCAACCGCAACGGCCTCGGCCAAGGTAGCAAGGTCGTTCATCTGCATCGCCTCCTCAATCGTTTCTTCGACGTACCGGGGAAGGTAGCGGGCACGCCACGCAATCCCTATGCAATCATTTTCCCGCTCCGACCGGAAACCTCGTGTGCCTAAGGTCACACCTCAGGCGCGAGTCTCGCCTTATGGTACCCGCATTCAGGTACAGACTAATTTGGAACTGCAAGAAAGCGCGTAGAATTGGCCTGTTCAGCGAGGGAGCGGTGCAATGAAAACCTATCGGATCGCGTTGGTGCCCGGCGATGGCATTGGCAAGGAAGTGGTTCCCGCAGGACAGCAAGTGCTGAAGGTGCTTGCGCAAAGTGAAGGCGAGTTTGCCTTCGAATTTGAAAACTTCGAGTGGGGCGGTGACTTCTATCGCCATCACGGCACGATGATGCCTGCTGACGGCCTGGATGCGCTCAGGAACAAGGACGCCATCCTCTTCGGCTCAGCGGGCGACCCCGACATTCCCGATCACATCACGCTCTGGGGATTGCGGCTGAAGATCTGCCAGGGGCTCGATCAATATGCAAATGTGCGGCCCACGCGGATACTGCCGGGTATTGATGCGCCGCTAAAGCGCTGCCGCGCCGAAGATCTGGACTGGGTGATCGTGCGCGAGAACACGGAAGGCGAGTACTCGGGCGCCGGCGGGCGCGTGCACCAGGGTTTTCCGATCGAAGTGGCGACAGATCTGAGCGTGATGACGCGGGCGGGCGCGGAGCGCATCCAGCGCTACGCCTTCCGCCTTGCACAGTCAAGGCCGCGCAGGCGGCTCACCGTGGTGACCAAAAGCAATGCGCAGCGCCACGCCATGGTGATGTGGGACGAAATTGCACAGGAAGTCGCGCGGGATTTCCCTGACGTGCAATGGGACAAAGAGATGGTGGACGCGATGACTGCGCGCATGGTGAACAAGCCCGTTACATTGGACACCATCGTAGCCACCAATCTGCACGCCGACATCTTGAGCGACCTCGCGGCAGCGCTGGCCGGCAGCCTGGGCATCGGCCCAACGGCGAACATCAATCCTGAACGCAAATATCCTTCGATGTTCGAGCCGATTCATGGTTCGGCCTTCGATATCATGGGCAAGGGCATCGCCAACCCGGTAGGCACCTTCTGGACTGTCGTGATGATGCTCGAACATCTGGGTGAGCCAGATGCTGCGCGCCGCGTGATGCGGGCCATTGAGCATGTGACAGCCAACCCCAAGCTGCACACGCGTGACCTGGGCGGCACAGCAAATACCGCCGACGTTACGGAAGCGGTTTGCATGGAGATCGCCGCCACGGCAAAGAGGCCGCTGGCCACCGCGTGAACCAGACCGGCCTGAGCAGCGAACTGGAGTTGCGCGTCGCACGCAAGCTGCAGGCGCGCATTCTTCCATTTGTCATCCTGCTCTATTTTGTCAGCTTTCTTGATCGTGTGAACGTAGGCTTCGCCGCGCTGAGCATGAGCGCGGACATCCACCTCACGCCGGGGATGCTCGGCTTTGGCGGCGGAATATTTTTCGTTGGCTATATCGCCGTCCAGGTGCCCTCGAATCTTGCCATGATGCGCGTGGGCGCCCGCTCATGGATCGCACGCGTCGTGGTGGCGTGGGGCATGGTTTCCGCCGCATCCGCGTTCGTCGTCGGCCCCTACAGCTTTTACGCGATGCGGTTCCTGCTGGGCATCACAGAGGCCGGCTTCTTTCCCGGGACCTTGTTGTATCTGAGCCTGTGGTTCCCTGCCCGGCAGCGCGCCGCGGCCATCGCCGCATTCATGGCCGCAGCGCCGCTCTCTACGGCGGTAGGTTCACCCATCTCCGGTGCGTTGATGGAGTTGCCAACATTCCTTGGCTTGGCCAACTGGCAATGGCTCTTCATTCTCGAAGGACTGCCCGCCGTACTGCTCGGCTTTCTCACGCTGAAGATCCTCACCGACCGGCCGGAGCAGGCATCCTGGCTCGATGACG
>JASHVE010000443.1 GCA_030039675.1 Acidobacteriaceae bacterium
AGCCGACTTAGTGTGGTTTGTGTACCTTATAACTTGCCGATATAGAAACACCGGCGGGCCGCCTCTTGATCGCACACCCCGCCGGCTCTTGTTATCACCCCGCAAATTAAGTTCCTTGCGGGGGCGGCAGATGACCACCCCCGGCTCACTCTATTTACGAGTTTCCGCGGTGGTGCGCGTGCGCTGCGTGTTCCCGCTCCTCTTCAACCAGGCGGTTGGCTTCCCGCTCGCGCTCTGCTTCATCCCTGGCGTCGCGTGCGGCATCCTTCATGTTGCCCCACGCCTTTTGCAGTTTTCCCTTCGCCTGCTGCGCGGCACCTTCCACCTGGGTATTCGTGTCACCTGTCCACTCGCCCGCCTGCCGTTTCACACGCCCAGCCGCGTCATTCACTGCACCTTTAACTCTATCTTTATCCATAATTCTTAACCTCCGTAGATTGGGGTTTGTCCGCATTTGCGATAGGAGCGCTTTGACGCACTCAAAACGAGCTTGCAGAGCAGTTCCCGAATTAACGTCGACTTTTAAGAGCTGTGGAGGATGGCCTTTTCTTAAGGAAAGGCCACTTAAGCATATTCTTTTGGCATATGCCGATCCGGGAACTGCTATAACGCGCCGGACCACGATCAAATCACGGGCCGGCGTCCCGTGATCAACTGGATCAACAAAACTACCAGCGCGACCACAAGCAAAAGATGAATGAAACCTCCCAGGGTGTAGGAGGTGATGACTCCCAGCAACCACAGGACGAGCAGAATTACAAAGATTGTCCAAAGCATCATCTGCCTCGCTCTTCCACAACAGACAGCTTGGACGCAAGGCTCTTTCGCAGGGTTGTTCGCACCGGGTGCCCATGCCAAAGATCAAGCCAGACAACCGGGATGTAGGAAAGGGCATCGTGGTGCGCGGACTTTTACTTGCCTGCTCCCCAAGTACTTTCAGTGGAACTTAAGCAGCCTGCTGCGTATTACGGGCATCACAGCAGCAAGTTTGACGTATCGATAAGTACGCCTCGGGTTGCAAGTTAGAGAGGAGTTAGCATGCTGCTTGTAGAGCGGTTCCACAGTTGATGCGCCCTTGCCGAAGCCGCGGAAGGTGGCATTTTCTTGAGGAAAATGCCACTTTGCAGCAGTGGCTTCGGGATATAGCAACTGTGAAACCGCTGTAATTATTCTGATTCTGCTGATCTTCGGGTTCGGCTATGGCGGCTATAGAATGGGTCCGGGCTGGGGCTATTATGGGGGCGGCAGCATCAGCCTTATTCTTACGATCGTAGTGATTCTGCTGCTGCTCAGGGTAATTTGACCGCGGCCATCCGAAATACATGCAATGAAAAGCGCCGCTTCGGAAAACGTCGAAGCGGCGCATCTTTTGCGCACACCCAGTATGCGCAGGGGTCAGGCCGACTAAAAAACGCCAGCCATGTAGGCTTCAGCTGGACGAACGTTTTCAACTTTCGCGCCGCACTCGGCCAGCACGACCGGCGACAGCGTGATCATGGGGCACGAAGCGTGTGCGAGCACCTTGTACACCACGCCATGGCGGGTGATCGCGGCGAAGGCTGATGCGCCCTGGGCACCCAGCACAATCAGGTCTGCCTGCTGCGCCCGGCTCTGGTAGAGCAGCTCCTCAGTCGGGTCACCCGGCACGACGATCGTCTCGATGTCGATCTTGCCTTGCAACTGTGGAGGAACGAGGCCGAGCATATTGGTTTCTACCTCGTCGAGCGACCGGCCCGCCAGAAATTCAGCGCGGTCCTGCGGACGGATGACGTGCTGCAGGATCAGGCGCGCATGATGCTGCACGGCGAGTTCAGCGGCAAACGCGGCCACCACGCTGGTGGCCTCGTGAAGGCTCGCGGCGCAAAGAATTGTGCGGGTGGCGAAATTGCGATAATTCCCGTCCACGACTTCGGGACCAATGATGGCAACCGGAACCGGGGCGTTACGCAGCACTGCTTCAGCGACCGAGCCCACGAGGAGCTTGCCGATGGGACCCGGAGAATGGGTACCCATCACAATGCGGTCGATTGCCCGCTCGCGCGTGTAGGCGAGGATCTGGTCGGCGGCCAGCCCGGGACGGACAACCACCTCACAAGAGACGCCCGCAGCGCGGACGCGCTCTGCCAGAGGCTCCAGCTGGTGTCTTTCGGTGCGCGCGGCAGCGGCGTAGTCATAGTAGCGGATGCCCGAGGTCTCTGAAGCAGTAACCACCAGCGTGTCATAGACATGGAAGAGAATGAGATGGGCGCCAAACTCCCGGGCCTGCGCGAGCGCAAAGGAGAACGCCTTTTCGTTGGCGGGTATCTCTGAGGCGAAGAGAATGGTGGAGGGTTTGCTCCAGCCCGGCTTGAATACGACTGCCATGGGGAACCTCCTTGCAGGTACGCTAAAACTATCGCCGACCGGAAACACGGCCGCGGTGTCCGGCCGCACGTGAGGTGGTGACCTATCTCACACGAAATCAAAACGGCTCTGCCGGGTTCTACCGGCGTTCCTCACAAGTTAAAGACGTAAGTTTTCGTGGAATAGCTCCCAAGTGATTTATTGTGTGCCTATTTTGAAAATTTTGTCCAGCGCGCAAAGTGGCTGGCCGCACCGGGGTAACGGGTAGTGATCCCAATCACAGCCTGCATCCCTGAAAAACTGCTCTTCTGAAAGCGGATCGCGCCGCAACCGGCCGCGTTCCCGGTAAGGAGAGTCTATGCAGCCGATGCGCAACATTCCCGGCCGCGATGGAATCAACTACGACGAATCGCCGTTCCTGGCGATCTGGGAGGTGACGCAATCCTGCGACTTGGCCTGCAAGCACTGCAGGGCGGCTGCGCAGCCGATTCCGCACCCAGACCAGCTAACAAACGCTGAAGGCAAGGCGCTTATCGACCAGATTGCGGAGATGCAGATTCCCATCTTTGTGTTGACGGGAGGCGACCCCCTCAAGCGTAGCGATGTCTTCGAGCTAATCCGCTACGCGGCGGGAAAGGGGGTAAAGGTTGCGCTCACGCCGAGCGCGACACCGCTGCTGACCCGGGAAGCGATTTTCCAGCTCAAAGAAGCGGGCCTGGTGCGGCTTGGCATCTCGCTGGACGGCTCGACTCCGCAGATTCACGACGCATTCCGCGGTCTGGCAGGCGCCTGGGCACGGACCATCCAGGCAATTGAGTGGGCCAACGAAGCTGGGATCCCGATCCAGGTGCACACCACCATCAGCCGCCATAACGCGCACGATCTCGATAACCTGTGCAATCTGTTCGAAAAGCTAGCTATCGTGATGTGGAATGTTTTCCTCCTGGTTCCCGTGGGCCGCGGTCAGCTCGCCGATCTCCTTTCGGGCGACGAGTTTGAGCAGGTTTTCGCGAAGATCTACGAGCTGTCGCACCGGGTCAACTTCCAGATCAAGACAACGGAGGCCATGCACTACCGCCGCTATCTGCTGCAGCACAATCTCGAAGAGCGGCGCATCGGGCACGGAAATCCGCCTGCAAGCGCCAGCACTTATGAAGCGGGTGCACCTACAACGGAAGCCCGGACGCGCAACATGGGATGGGCGACGCGAAGGGTGAATGACGGCAAAGGATTTTTGTTCATCTCGCACGTGGGCAACGTGTATCCGAGCGGGTTTCTGCCCATTTACGCCGGGAATGTCCGCGAGGCTCCGCTGGCGGGTATATATCGCAACGGGTCGATTTTCAAGGCGCTGCGCGACAGCAGCCAGCTCAAAGGCAAGTGCGGCGCCTGCGAGTACAAAGAGATTTGCGGCGGCTCGCGCGCCCGCGCTTATGCGCTGACCGGCGATCCGCTGGCGCAGGAACCATGCTGCATCTATCAGCCGCGCAATTGGACGCCGCTCCCGAAAGATGAACCGGCAGCCGTTTCCCAGTCGGAGTTTGCCGGGCCGCTGGTGACGCTTTGACACATTGCGAAGATACTGCGAGGTCCGATGCTGACTCAAGAGAAGTCGAGCGGGCGAGAGGGGAGGCATGCGAGCTGCCGCGCATGTCGGGGTGCTTAAATGGTTATAGGAATGAGAACGTGCCAGGCATGCGGATAGCGATCATTGGCGGCGGAATTGCGGGACTGGCGGCCGCCTATGAGCTCGAGAAGGCGCGCGCGCGGGGCGAGCCGGTTCGCTACACGCTGTTCGAGCTGCAGCCGCGCGTGGGCGGCACGCTGGCGTCAGAGACTGTGGACGGCGCTGTGCTCGAACGTGGTCCTGACTCCTTTATTACGGAAAAGCCTGCGGCTGCGGAACTATGCCGCGAACTGGGGCTAGGCGATGCACTTGTGCCCTCGAACGATGCCGCACGCAAGACTTGGATTGTCGTCGACAACCGGCTGGTTCCGCTGCCCGACGGGCTGATGTTTCTGGTGCCGACCAAGCTGATTCCCACGGCACTGACGCGGCTCTTCGGCATTTCCACCAAGCTGCGCATGGCGCTGGAACTGCTGCATCCACCGCGTGCCGCGCAGGGGGATGAGTCCGTAGCCTCGCTGGTGGAAAGACATTTTGGGGTGGAGGCGGTCGACCGGCTTGCAGACCCGCTGCTGAGCGGCATCTATGGCGGCGACGCGACCCAGCTCAGCGCGCAAACCGTGCTGCCGCGCCTGGTGGGGATGGAGCGGAAGCACGGTTCGCTGACACGCGGCATGCTGGCGGCGCACAGGCAGATGCGTGCGCGGACGAGCTCAGCACAGGGAGCGAAAACTGACGGAGCGCGCGCCATCTTTACGTCGCTGCGTGGAGGAATGCAACAGCTTGTGGACGCTCTTTGTGCCCGGCTCGATCCGGCCTGCGTGCGGGTGGGGACGGCAGTGAGCGGCATCGAAAAAGCGCGTGACGGCTGGCGCGTGGCCGCAGGTGAAACATCGGAGATCTATGACGGCGTAATCGCAGCCACGCCGGCATGGGCCGCGGGCGTGCTTCTGAGGCCGGTGGATTCGGAACTAGGCGGAGAGCTGGGCGATATCCCGTATTCGTCGTCGATTACAGTCAACCTCCTTTACGAGGAAGCTCGCCTGGGAACGCTGCCAGAGGGGTTCGGATTCCTCGTCCCCGCGACCGAAGGCCGTGCAATGCTCGCCTGCACCTTTGTGCATCGCAAGTTCCTGGGCCGCACGCCACCGGGAAAGGCGGTTTTGCGTGCGTTTCTGGGCGGGATGAAAAACGAAGCGCTGCTGGCTGAGTCCGATGCGACGCTGGTGGCGACGGTGAGGCGGGAGCTGAACGAGATCCTGGGGGCGAAGGTGATTCGACCGGATGTACAGCCGCTACATGCGCAGGTTTCCCGCTGGCGGCGGGCCATGGCGCAATACGCGGTGGGCCACAAGGAACGGATGGAGCGAATTTCCAGGCGCGTGGCGGAGCTGCCAGGCTTGCGGCTCGCGGGCAATGCCTACGACGGGATCGGGATTCCGGACTGCATCCGGCTTGGACGACAGGCGGCGCGGGAGCTGCTTGCGCTGAA
>JASHVE010000444.1 GCA_030039675.1 Acidobacteriaceae bacterium
CCAGGAGCCTGCTGCTGCGCCTGCCTGGAAAACAAAACCTGCCTGGTACCTGCTGGCCGAAGAAGACCGGATGATCAATCCCAAAACCCAGCGTTTTATGGCGGAGCGGATGAAAGCGACGATCCGGTCGTTTGCCATTGACCATACTCCACTTCTTACCGCGCCGGACAAGGTCGCAGACATTATTCGTGAGGCGGCTCAGGCGACATTGGGCTGAGCACGTCGCTTCAATCGCTGCATAGCAATCTTCCTCGAGCAAACTTCATCTTTCAAAGGGAGCATTCGGGATGCAACAGGGATCTGTAGCAGTCGTCACTGGGGCAAGTCAGGGCATTGGACGCTCGACGGCCATCCGGCTAGCCAAAGACTTCTCGGTGGTCGTTCTCGTTGCAAGAAACGGAGATGCACTGAAGGATGTTGCGAATGCCGTTCGGTCCGCTGGAGCCGAGCCCTTCAGCACTGCACTCGATCTGAGCCGAGCGGAATCATCGGATACTGTAGTCAAGACAACGCTCGACCGTTACAAGCGCATTGACGCGCTGCTCAATATTGCGGGAGCCGTACCCCAGATCGATCTTTTCGAGATGACGGACGAGCAATGGTATTCGGGCATGGAATTGAAGCTGCACGGTTCCCGCAGGTTGACAATCCGGGCGTGGGATGCGCTCAAAGCAAATAAGGGATCGGTGGTCTTCATGTCCGGAAGCGCGGCGCTCGATCCCAAACCCGGCTTTGCCGCGGTGGCGGCCACAAACGCGGCGATCATCGCCATGGCAAAGGCGTTTGCGGAACAAGGGATTAAGGACGGCGTGCAGGTGAATAGTATCGTGCCTGGCGCGGTTATGACGGGCAGGCGGCGGTCGTTTCTCGAGAAATGGGCTCCGGCGCACAATATGAGCGTGGAGGAGGCCACAAGGAGGTTCCCAGAAGAGGCTGGCATCAGCCGCTACGGAGAACCAGAGGAGATCGCTTCCCTGTTGGCATTCATGGTCTCGCCTGATGCCAAGTGGATGACCGGAGCCTCAGTGCGCATGGATGGAGGCGAAGTTAAGGGAATCTGATAGTCTCCGCAAGCATCCGAAAGGCAGAGCGCGATGGGAGGGACTGATGAGCGCGATGGGACAACCCGAAGAATATGACCTCGTCATTCTTGGTAGTGGCGCTGGCGCAAAGCTGCTGGCCTGGACCTTCGCCCAACGCGGGCAGTGCGTGGCGGCGATAGAGCGCAAATACGTCGGCGGCGCCTGTCCGAATGTCGCCTGCCTGCCGAGCAAGAACTTCATTCATACCGCGCAGGTCGCACAATACGTCCGCAACAGCGAAGATTTCGGCATTGCCACTGAGGGCTTCTCGGTCAAAATGCCTGCCGTGCGAGAACGGAAACGCCGCATGGTTCAGGGCCTGGTTGTTACGCACCTCGATCTTTACCATCGCAGCGGCGCGGAGCTCATCATGGCCACAGGCCGTTTCGTTGGGCCTCGCACGATCGAAGCTTCGCTCGCAGACGGAACGAAACGCCTGCTCCGTGGAGCCAATGTCGTCATCGGTACGGGCACGCACGCTTCCGTTGATGACACTCCCGGATTGCGCGAGGCGCAACCGTTGACTCATGTCGAAGCTCTCGAACTCGATGTTGCGCCCGAACATCTGATCGTGCTTGGTGGCGGCTACGTCGGTCTCGAGTTTGCCCAGGCGATGCGGCGCTTTGGCAGCAAAGTCACGGTAGTCGATCGCAACGTACGCCTGCTGCACAGAGAGGATGCGGATGTCACCGATGGGTTGCGAAGTCTCTTTGAAGACGAAGGGATAGATCTCGCCCTCAATTCCAAAGTGCAGCAAGTCTCCGGAACCTCTGGCCATTCCGTGCGCCTTTCACTGTCGCAGAACGGCACCGAACACGCCATCGAAGGTTCCCATCTGCTGGTCACGGGTGCGCGCACGCCAAACACGAAAGACATCGGCCTCGAACTCGCCGGGGTCGAAGTGACTCGACAGGGATACATCAGGGTAAATGAACGCCTCGAGACAACGGCACCGGGCGTCTGGGCAGTTGGAGAAGTAGCTGGCAGCCCGCATTTCACGCACATCAGCGAGGACGATTTTCGCGTCGTTCGCGACAACATTCTCGGTGGCAACCGCGTCACAACCGGCAGGCAGGTGCCGTTTTGTCTTTTCACTGATCCCGAGTTCGCCCGGATCGGATTGAGCGAAACCGAAGCAAAAGGACAGGGAATCGCGTACCGGTTATTCAAAGTTCCCATGGCCGCGGTGTTGCGTGCTCGCAGTTTGATGGAAACGCGCGGATTTCTCAAGTGTCTTGTCGAGCGAAACAGCGACCGGATGATCGGGTTTGCGGCCTTCGGAGTTGGCGCTGGCGAAATCATGGGTTGTGTACAGATCGCAATGCTTGGCAATTTACCTTACACCGCATTACGAGAAGCAGTTTTGGCCCATCCCACCATACCCGAGGGTTTGATATCGTTGTTTTCTGTCACGCCCTCTTTGTGACCTCTCCTGCGGATGTCGAAATCTTTGGAAGACGATTACGCATCCAACGCGATTAACTTACCGCCTAGAGCCTGTTATTAACTTTGTTCTTGTGTTTGCATCGAGATAGCCATTGCGCAGCAGGCATCAGACGATGGAAGCATGGGAAGTCGTGAGCGGCGAGGTAATCCGACCGATGTGAGCGACGAAGAATGCTCGTTCGTAGCGCCGTACCTGGCACTGTGCTGAGAAGATGCCCGTCAGCGCGAATATCCACTGCAGGCAGTTTTCAACGCGCTTCGCTACATGGCCAAGACCGGCTGCCACTGGCGCATGCTGGCCAACGATCTGCCGCCGTGGCCGGTGGTCTATCAGCAGATGCGGCGCTGGATTGATGCCCGTTGTTTCGAGACCATCGTCGAAGACCTGCGCATCTTGTTGCGTGAGTACGCTGGAGGCAAAGGGCAGCCGACAGCGGTGGTATTGGACAGCCGCACGCTGCAATCGACGCCGGAGTCGGGCGCACGTGCTGGCTACGACGGGGCCAAGCGGCGCAAGGGATCCAAGGTGCGCGCCGTAGTTGACACACTGGGCCACCTGCTGGCTCTGCATGTGACAGCGGCAGACGAGCAAGATCGCGCACAGGTCGAGACGCTGGCTGAGGCGGTGCAGAAAATCACCGGCGAACAGGTGGAGTTGGCGTATGTCGATCAAGGCTACACGGGCGAGAATGCAGCCGAAGGCGCGGCAAAACACGGCATTCAGTTGGAAGTGG
>JASHVE010000445.1 GCA_030039675.1 Acidobacteriaceae bacterium
CGCGTGGAGCGCATCGCGCTGATCCCGCGCCCGACGCTGTTGGGCGAAGACGGCATCGTGGGATGGCTGAGAACATTCCGCAACGGCGTACTGGACACGCTGCCGGAAGCGGTGCGGCAGGCCGTGATCGATGACACGGAAGAACTGCTGACGACGGCTTTGCGCGACGAGGATGGGAATTGGGTGGCCGATTACGTGCGGCTGCGCTTTGTGGCGATCGCGTGAAGTCTCTCAGCGATGAAATGCGTGCACGCGCAGGGGTGTGCTCTCCCACCCTGTCGCCAGAAAAAAGGCGACAGGATGGGGCACGGAGGCGGCAGCCCCGCGCTCGTTATCGTTTTCCGATGCGTTTCGTCACAAAATTCATGAGATCATCTTGCGTTTGCTTCGCGAGGTATGGCAAAGTACAAAGAGCGTAGGAGAAACGCCCGATGCTTCACGGAACGCAAATCTCGATGCGTAGGCTGGGTTGGCTCGACGAGAGCCCCACTAGCCGCCGGGCGTATTTCGTCGTTATTTCCTAACTCTGCCGGTGTTTCTCTCCTGCGCACCAGGCGAACATTTCAACTCACTCTAAGCGACGAAGAAGCCAGTTTCGTCTACCACAGCGGTTTCACAGTTGCTATGTCCCGAAGCCGCTGTTGCGAAGTGGCATTTTCTCAAGAAATGCCTCCTTCTTCAGCTGCAGCAGGGGCACATTAACTGTGGAACCGCTCTAGCCATCGTCGGACCGTAAGGTTGCCGTCTCTGGTTGCGCCGTTGGCATAACTCGTGCCGAGTTGTTGAAGCCGTAATCCAGCCGGCCGCGGAGGAGGTGTCTGCGAGCGTGCAGGGTTTCTTTGTCCCTAAACGAGGCAAGTTATCGCGTTAGTAAGTGAGCGTTGAGCAATGTTTGGTTCAATGTTTGATTCCGGGGCCAGAACGTTCCGGTGTATCCGGACAGAAAAGAGAGCGCTATGCGCAAGGCGAATGCGAAGAACGGCACGCGAATCAGCGAAGAGCACCTGTGCCTGCGGTGCAGTTGGGGCCAGTGCATGACAGGCTATCGCGAATCGGACCGGCGGGTGATTTGCACCAACAGCCAGCCCAACATGCTGGTTCCGTTTGCGGTGTCCGAATGCACGAGTTTTCACGACAAACACCGTCCGGACTGGCGGCAGATGCACAAGCTGGCGATCGACATTGGGCCGGCGCGCGTTTCTTCGCGGACGAGAGGCTTCAGCATGGCGGCAGACACCGATCCGGTGGAAGCGCCAAACGATAACGAGGAAGATGAAGCCGACGAAGCTGCATTCGTCCACTGGATCATCACGAACCTCACGGAGAAAGATCCAGGCGGGGATCCCGAGCGCGGGTATATCTGGTAGCGCGGGCCGCGGAAATATCCAACCGCAAAATATCGAAAAATAAAGGGGAGCGGCGATTGCACCGCTCTCCGTTGTTTTTTGATCGGATGTGCGTCAAGCGGCTTCCAGCGCCTTGGTGCGGAAGAGCAGTCCCGCGGCAATGCCGCCGAGGCTTGGTACCAGCAGAAAGAGCCATACCTGTGCGAGCGCTTTTCCGCCAACGAAAATTGCCGGGCCCAGGCTCCGCGCGGGGTTTACGCTCACTCCGGTAATGTGAACGCCGAAGATGTGAATCGCGACCAGCGTGATACCGATGGCCAATCCGGCAAAACCTGCGGGCGCGCTTTTCTGCGTGGAGCCGAGGATGACGATGACGAAGATGAGCGTGGCCACGAATTCGAAGACGATGGCCGACGTAACGTTGTAGCCGCCCTGGTAGCCGGGTCCCCAGCCGTCCTGGCCGAGACCGCTCGTGGCGATGCTGTAGCCGCCGTCGACGCCGGTGACGATGATGGAGAGGACCCAGGCCGCGAGGATGGCGCCGGCGAACTGGCCAACCCAATAGCCGATCATCTCGCCCGTCTTCATGCGCCCGGCGGTCCATACGCCCAGGCTGACGGCGGGGTTGATGTGGCAGCCGGAGATCGGCCCGATTCCGTACGCCGCGCCGATCAGCGAGAGCCCAAAGGCGAGGGCTATGCCGAGGATGCCGACTTTATCGCCGGCAACCACTACCGTTCCACAACCAAACAGCACCAGGATGAAGGTGCCTACCAGTTCCGCAAGATATTTCTTCATGGTTTCCTCCTGCGTCGTGCGATGGTTGCTTTGAAACGCTGCCCGTGCAGATTTCCGCTCCGTGTGCGGACTCCGGTTTGCAGAGTACGGAAAGAGGGAGCCGCGGTGCGGGCGAAAGATCGCGAAACGGGAATATGCGCACGGAGTGTGGCAGACCGGGAAGGGAACCGTCAAGAAAAATTTGAGTGAAAGCCAGCGCATGGCCAGCCGGACCAGGTTGCGCATACAACCGGTACAGGCTGCACGCGTCTAACTTATGGAATGGCGCATTACGTTGGGCGCTGACGATTCTATGCAGCTTCCTCGTCTTGAACGCCGTCCTGAGCTTGATGCACTGCGCGGGCTATTCCTTGTCTGGATGACGCTGACGCATCTGCCGACGCGATTCAGCGACTTCGTCAACTCGCCCATTGGGTTTGTCTCCTCGGCCGAGGGGTTTGTTTTTATCTCAGCGCTTTTGGTGGGCCGGTTGTATTTGCGCGACCAGGTCAGGGATGCATCGATCGTGCGCAACCGGTTGTGGAAGCGGTCGCTCCAGATCTACGGCTACCACCTGGCGATGCTGGCGCTGGTGTTCACGGTTGCCGCAGCTTTTGCTGTGCATACGCATAAAGCGGCGATCAGTAATCTGCTGGATTTCTACCTGGCGCATCCATTCGTAGCGATCATCGGCTCGATTTTGCTGCTCTACTGTCCGCCGCTGCTCGATATCCTGCCCATGTACGTGACGTTTCTGTTTTTCACGCCGACGCTGCTCTCCGCGGGAGTGCGATACGGATGGAAAAAGATTCTGTTCTGCAGCGGGTGCCTGTGGCTGGCGGCGCAGTTTGGGCTGCGCGATCTGGTGCACAACTGGGTGGTGCATGTGACGCACCTCAACATTCCGCTGCAGGAAACCGGGGCTTTCAATCTGTTTGCGTGGCAGGCGGTGTGGGCAGTAGGGTGCTGGATCGGCGCACGGTCGGCGATGCGCGAGCGGGCTTTCGGGGATCCGCCGGGCTGGCTTGCGGCCGTGTCCTGCTTCTTGTGCCTTTGCTTTATCGGTGTGCGGTGGGACTGCCTGGGGCCGCATCTC
>JASHVE010000446.1 GCA_030039675.1 Acidobacteriaceae bacterium
GACTCAGCGACCTGCGGCTGTTCCGGTTTTTTCGCAAGAGAAGCCAGCAGGTCCTCTTCCTCGCGCGAAGGAGCCGCGGGAACCGTCCCGAAGATCCCGGTTGCGCTCGACTGCGAGCCGCCAGGAGGGTCATCCGAGTGGGGGAATTTTGGTTGATCGGAGCGATCCCTGAACGGGTCCATGCACGGCCACCATGCCTTGGAAAATTTGCATTGTTCCGGAATCCAAGACTACATCGCCTTGGCTTGACAGTAAAGGGCGGGCGGCCTACGATGCAAGCACACTCGATAGCAGCGAGGTCAGGGCAGGTTGTCGCGGCAATGATGATCCCCCTTCGCGTTTGCACCTGGCTGCGAACCGCTCAACAGTCACGACCGCCAAACGGTTTGGTTGCTATGAAACTGCTATGAAATTCCTGTCACGGGTCGTTTGGTCCGAGGGGATGTACCTCAGCCCTCATCACTTCCAAACGCAAAGCCGATATTTCGAAGACTCAATGGCTTTTCTCGCCGCCAGTTTGTGGCGCGAGCCATGGGGACTGCTGCACGCCGAGCTCGACCCCAAGGCCATCCGTAACGGTACCGCCGTGCTATTGCATGCCTCGGGAATCTTCCCCGACGGCCTCGCCTTCGAAGTACCCAACTCCGATCCGCCTCCACCTGCCCGCAATCTTCTCGAAGTCTTTCCATCGACCGACGCCGTGCTGCCGCTCTACCTCACCGTGCCGGCGCGCCGCGACAACGGCTTCGACTGCGATCTCACCGCCTCGCCCAACGGCAGCCGCTTCTCGCGCATGCAGCGCATGCTGCGCGACGAGACCAATGGCATCGACGAGCGCGAGATCGATCTCGGCCAGAAGAATCTCTACCTCACCACTGAGGCCGAGCTCACGCCGGGCATGCTTTCCATTCCCATCGCACGCATACTGCGCGACGGCCGCGGCCATCTCGTGTGCGATGAAGACTTCATTCCGCCCTGCCTGCGCCTGAGCGCCAGCGAGACGCTGATGCTGCTCGTCCGCCGGCTGCTCGATGCCATGGGCGAAAAAAGCGCCACCGTCTCCCGCGGCGCACGCCGCCATGGACGCTTCGAGGCCGGCACCGGCGCGCTCGACGTGGCTAATTACTGGTTCCTGCATGCATTGCAAAGCGCAATTCCGCCGCTGCAGCATCTCACCACCACGCAGCATGCGCATCCTGAAGACGTATTCGTTGAGCTCGCCCGTCTAGCCGGCGCATTGTGCACCTTCGCCGTCGACTCCGACCCGCGCAATCTTCCTTCGTACGATCATCGCGATCCCGGCCCGGCCTTTCGCGCGCTCGACGCGCACATCCGCAAGCATCTGGAAATCGTCGTCCCCTCCAACAGCGTCACGCTCAGCTTTCAGCCCACCGAGCCCTACATGCACGCTGCCGATGTGCGCGACGAGCGCTGCCTGCGCCGCTCCCGCTGGATCTTCGGCATCCGTTCCGCAATCGGCGAGTCGGATCTCCTCAAGCTCACACCGCGTCTGGTCAAAGTCTGCTCCTCGAAGTTCGCGCCCGAGCTGGTCAAGCGCGCGCTGCCCGGCATGAATCTTACCCACCTGCCCGTGCCGCCCAGCGCCCTGCGCGCCGAAGCCGATATGCAATACTTCGCCATCGACACCACCGGGCCCTGCTGGGAGCACATTCTGCAGACGCGCCAGGTCGGCGTTTACATCCCCGGCGAAATCTCCCAGCCTGAATTCGAACTCACCGTCATCGTGGAGACGAACTGATGTCCACTCCCCGCGTGAACTCGCTTGCCCTGTGCTTTCAGGAGGCGCTCACCGCCATCGTGCGCGTGCGCTTCCAGCGCCAGCAGGTGCAGGACTCGGAAAGCTTCCGCGCCCAGATGCGCCGCTCGCTACAGTCGGCCATGCAGGAGGCGCGCGCCCTCGGCTACTCCAGCGACACCGTGCAGATGTGCGTCTTCGCCGTCGTCGGCTTTCTCGACGAAAGCGTGCTCAACCTGCAGAGCCCCGTCTTCTCCGACTGGGCCCGCCGTCCTCTGCAAGAGGAACTCTTCGGCGGCCACCTCGCCGGTGAGATGATCTTCACCAACCTGCGCGCGCTCCTCAGCCAGCAGGATTCGGCCGAAGTGGCCGATGCCCTCGAAGTCCACTGCCTTTGCCTCGAGATGGGTTACCGCGGCCGCTACGCGCTCGGCGACAGCGGCGAGCTGCACCAGTTGCTGCGCCAGGCCCTCGGCAAAATCGAGCGCGTGCGCGGCCCGGCGAGCCTGATGCCGCCCATTGCCGCACCCGCCGTGCCGCCGGCACGCGTGAAAGATCCCTGGACCCGCGCGCTGCTCATTACTACGTGCGTTCTGGCCGGCCTCATCATCGTCGCCTTCGGCGGATACGAAATCACGCTTGGTTCCGGAGTCACGCAGGTTGAAAACGCCGGAATCACTTCGCGATAGGAGCCTGTTGTGCTACCGATCCTGGTTGCCATTGTCATTTTCATTTTGTCCGTGCTGCTCGCCTGGGCCGTCGGCCCGTTGCTTGGCCTTGTCGGCACATCTCTGCTGATCCTGCGCATTCTCCTCATCGCGCTCGGCGCCATCGCCGCCGGCATCATCCTTTTCTTCTACTTCCGCGACAAGCGCCGCGACGCCGCCACAAAGAACATGCCCGGCGGTTCCGATCTCGACACGCTGCTGCGCGAAGCCGAAAACCGCCTCGCCACTGCGCAGCGCACCGGCCCCAAGTCGCTCGATTCCCTGCCCCTGCTCTACATCCTCGGCGAGTCCAACTCCGCCAAGACCACCGCCGTCATCAAATCCGGCTTCGATCCCGAACTGCTCGCCGGCCAGGTCTACCGCGAGCAGGACATCGTGCAAACCGCCATCGGCAACTTCTGGTACGCGCAGTCCACGGCCTTCATCGAACCCGGCGATGCGGTACGCAAAGCGCCGCCGCTCTGGAGCAAGCTGGTCCGCAAGACCCGCCCCAAGACCTACCGCTCCGCCATGGGCAAAGAAGCTCCCGTGCGCGCCGCCGTAGTCTGCGTCAGCAGCGAGCTCTTTCTGGGGACTACCGCTGCCGATGCTGCAGTGGCCGCGGCTCGCGCCACCAATCAGCAGCTCCGTGATCTGGCCCAGCAGCTCGGCACCGAGGTTCCGGTCTACGTGATCCTCACCAAGCTCGACCGCATCCCGTACTTCACCGAGTACGTCCGCAACCTCGACAACAACGAGGTCGCGCAGCCGCTCGGCATCGCCTTCCCACGCAATGCCGTTTCCAGCGGCCTCTATGCGGAAAGAGCCATGGGCGAAGTAGCTGCCGCGCTCGACCGCATCCTCTTCTCGCTCTCGGAATTTCGCACCCACCTGCTCACCCGCGAAAACGACGCGAAGAACATCGATCCGGACTACGAGTTTCCCCGCGAGTTGCGCAAGCTGCGCAACAATCTCGCTACCTATCTCGTCGAGGTCGCGCGCCCCAGCCACCTCAACGCCAATCCGTATCTGCGGGGCTTCTACGCCACCGGCGTGCGCGCCCACGTTGTGGAAGAGATGGTCGCCGCCGCAGCCGCCCGTCCGCAGTCGCAACCAGCGGGCTCCGGCGCTACGCGCATGTTCTCCGTCCAAGAGATGCAGGCCATGCAGCAGGCGCAACAGGCTCCGCAGATGGTCTCGCGCAAACAGGCGCAGTGGTGCTTCCTGCCCAAGATCTTCCCCGAGGTCATCCTCGGCGACCGCAGCGCTCTGGCCGTCACCAGCACCAGCAGCCGCACACATCTCTTCCGCCGCGTAGTCTTCGGCACCGTCTCGGTTCTGCTCCTCTTCTACCTGATCGGCCTCACCGTATCGTGGCTCAACAACTCGCGCATCGAGCACGACATCGTCACAGCGGCCGGCGCGCTGCCCACCACGCCCACGCCGCCCACCGTACTCGCCTCTACGGATTCGCTAACGCAGCTCGATCACTTGCGCGCCGCGCTCGTGCAGCTCGAAGGCTATCAGCAGAACGGCCCACCGTTCTTCTACCGTTTCGGCCTCTATCACGGCAACAGTGTCCTTGAAGCCGCGCGCCGCATCTACTTCGACCGCTTCCGCAGCCTGATGCTGGCCAACACACAGGCCAATCTCGTTACATCCTTCAATGCGTTGCCCCAAACGCCCGCGCAGGGCGCCGATTACTCGGCCACCTACAATCCGCTCAAAGCCTATCTCATCACGACATCGAATCCCGAGAAGAGCACCGTAGAGTTCCTGCCTCCGGTGTTGTTGCAGTACTGGGAAAACGGCCGCGTCCCCGACACCGGCGAGCAAAGAGATCTCGCCGTGCGCCAGTTCGAGTTCTATGCAGGTGAGCTGCCCAGGAGCAATCCTCTGCAGATCACTCCCGACACGCTCGCCGTCAACCGCGCCCGCACTTATCTGGCCGGATTCGGCGGCTTCGAGCGCATCTATCAGTCGATGCTCTCAGCAGCCAACAAAACCTCACCTTCGATCGATTTCAACAAGAACTATCCCGGCTCTTCGGCAACCGTCACCGATTCACACGTTGTCGCGGGAGCATTCACCAAGACCGGCTACACCTTCATGCAGGATGCCATTGCCCACCCCGACCGCTACTTCAGCGGCGAAGTCTGGGTGCT
>JASHVE010000447.1 GCA_030039675.1 Acidobacteriaceae bacterium
CGTTTTCCGCGCTCGATGTGCTGACGGCGGAAAACCTGCGCAGTGAGTTGCTCGAGTTGTGGGCGAACAAGACCATGCCTACCAGGGCCGTTTTTATCGTGACCCACAACATTGAAGAAGCGGTGCTGCTGGCCGACCGGATCATCGTGTTGGGGCGGAATCCGGGCCACATCCGTACCGACTTCCGCGTACAGCTGCCACAACCGCGCGACCGCAAATCTGAGGGGTTCACGCAACTGGTGGACTTTATCTACAAGGTGCTTACGCAGCCGGACGTGACCCCGACAGAGGTGCCGGATCAGTCAGGCGGGAGCCGCGTCCGTGACCAGCGCCAGATGCGTTACCAGATGCTGCCCCATGTACGGCCGGGGGGCGTGGCCGGTCTGCTGGAGTTGCTGCTCGACAAGGGCGGACGCGACGACATTTACCGCCTGGCCGACGATCTGGCCTTCGAAATCGACGATCTGCTGCCGATCGTGGATGCCGCGCAGTTGCTGGGCTTCCTCAACGTGGAGGAAGGCGATGCGGTGATTACAACCAGCGGCACGGAGTTTGCGAACTCCGAGATCTTGCGCCAGAAGGAGCTCTTTCACGACGCCGTCTTAGAAAACGTCCTGCTGTTGCGCCAGATTCGCCGAGCGCTCGAAACGAAGAGCGACCACACGGTGCCGGACGAGTTCTTTCTCGACATGCTCGACGAGCAGTTCAGCGACGAGGAGAGCCAGCGCCAGATGGAAACCGCGATCGCCTGGGGCCGCTACGCCGAGCTGTTCGACTTTGATGCGGGCCGGCGCCGGTTTGTGCTACCGGACTCCCGGGAAGAGGAAATTTCAGCGGATGGGGATAACGAGTGAAGATCCAATATCCATTCGCGCGCTCCCTGGTCACCGTCCGCACCTGGCCCTTCTTTATCGATGTGGGCGTGGCGGCGTGCGGGCTGGCGATCTTCTTCGGCGTCGTCAGCACGGGCGTGTACTGGCTAGGCAAGCCGGTTCCGGTGGTGCCGATCTCAAACTCAATCAGCGTGCTGCCGCTCTATGCGTTTTATTCCATCGTGCGGATGTTCATTGCGTATCTGCTCAGCCTGGCTTTCGCCATTACCTATGGCTACGTGGCCGCCTATAATCCGCGGATGGAACCGTGGATGGTGGCCACTCTCGACATCCTGCAGTCCATTCCGGTGCTCAGCTTTCTACCACCCGTGGTGCTGGCCATGGTTTCGCTCATTCCCGGCCATCAGCTGGGCATCGAGCTGGGCGTTATTCTGCTCATTTTTACGGGGCAGGTCTGGAACCTCGCCTTCAGCTTCTACACATCGCTCAAAACCATCCCGCGGGAGATGATTGAAGCCTCGCGTATCTACCGCTTCTCCGGCTGGCAGCGTTTCTGGCAACTCGAGATCCCTTACGCCACTATCGGCCTGGTGTGGAATTCGATCGTCTCGGTGGCCGGCGGATGGTTCGCGCTGATCTTCTGCGAGACCTTCACCATGGGCGACCGCAACTTTCAGCTTCCTGGTCTCGGCAGCTTCATTCAGACAGCCACTTACGACGGCAATGTGCGCGCGCTGCTCAGCGGCATCGCGGTGGTGATCCTGATTGTGGTGGCGACCGATCAGCTCGTCTGGCGGCCATTGATTGCCTGGAGCGATAAGTTCAAATTCGAGCAGGTGGAGTCGGCGGATCGCGTGAAATCGCCGGTGCTCGAATTGCTGCGCAGGTCTGCTCTGGCCAGCTCCGTACCGGGCCGGGTACTTACCCGCATTGAAGAGCCGCTTTACCGCCGGCTGTCCCGAACCCGGGAGTGCCGCGTGGTGCGCCCGCTGGATCAGAGCGCGAAGGTTGGGAATGCGCCTGCTTACTGGGTGCTGTTGGTGGCCGTCGCCGCTGTGGTCTGCTGGGCGGCTGCACAGGCGATCTACATGCTGAGCACCATCACCTGGCCGGATCTGCGTCTGTTGCTCGAAGGCGCGGCGGCCACGTTCCTGCGCGTGAATGCCGCGCTGCTGATCTCCGCAGCGTGGACGATCCCCGTCGGCGTGGCCATCGGCTTGAATCCCCGGATTGCGCGCGTGGTGCAGCCGTTTGCGCAGATCATGGCCTCGGTGCCGGCGACGGCCTTTTTCCCGGTGCTGCTGATCGGGCTGGTCAAGATCGGTGGAGGACTCGGCATCGGCTCGATTGCGCTCATGCTGCTGGGCACCCAGTGGTACATCCTCTTCAACGTGATCGCGGGCGCCATGTCCATTCCTTCGGACCTGCGCGAGGTGGCGTCGCTCTATCACTTCACGCGCTGGCAGCGCTGGACGAAGCTTATTCTGCCCGGTATCTTTCCTTATCTGATCACAGGCATGGTCACGGCATCGGGTGGAGCGTGGAACGCTTCGGTGATGGCCGAGTACTCCCACGTGAAAGACCGCACGCTCGAAACAATCGGCCTGGGTGCGCAGATTGATGCAGCTACGGACAGCGGCCGTTTCTCGATGCTGCTGCTGGCGACCATCCTGATCTCGCTGATGGTGGTGACCATGAACCGGCTGGTGTGGCGCAGGCTGTACCGGCTGGCGGAGACGCGGTTTAAACTCGAAGGCTGACGGGGCATCCACGATCGGCTCCGCACTGAGGGTTCCCATGATTCGCGTTGGCTTGATCGGGTTTGGCCTGGGCGGGCGCGTGTTTCACGCGCCGCTGATCTCTTCGGTCGACGGACTGGAACTGGCCGCGGTTCTTGAGCGCAAGTCCAACAAGGCGCAGGAGCGGTATCCCAAAGTTATCATCTATCGCACGCTTGAGGAGATGCTGGCGGATACGTCGCTCGACCTTGTCGTTGTCACCACGCCGAATGGAACCCACTACGATCTGGCGCGCCGGACGCTCCGCGCTGGCAAGAGCGTGGTTGTCGACAAGCCGATGGCTGTCCGGCCTTCAGAGATTGCCGAGCTGATCGATCTCGCGGCTAAGCGCAATCTGCTGCTGGCGCCGTTTCATAACCGGCGCTGGGACGGCGATTTCCAGACAGTTCAGAAAGTGCTGCATGAGGGGACCCTGGGACGGCTGGTGTCGTTCGAGTCGCGCATGGATCGCTGGCGCCCGGTGCTGCCAGCCGACCGCACCTGGAAGAACAATCCGGCCGTTGGCGGCGGACTTCTGCTGGACCTGGGAACACATCTGGCCGATCAGGCGCTTGTGCTGTTCGGCAAGCCGGAGTCGGTGACCGCAGACGTCCGGCGTGAGCGTGACGGAGCGGACGCCAACGATTCCTTCACGGTGCGGCTACGCTACCCCAGCCTGCTGGTCACACTGGCTGCGAACAGCCTCTCGCTGCCGGCCGGACCGCGGTTTCACCTCCGCGGTACGCACGGGAATTACTGGAAGCATGGCGTCGACCCGCAGGAAGCCGGGCTCAACAAGGTTGCCCGCATCGACGATCCGGCTTGGGGTCATGAGCCGCCGGCGAGCTGGGGTGCGCTTCACGTGGGTATTGATGGAGGTGAGGTCACGCAGCCGGTGGAACCGCTCCCCGGCGACTACCGGCGATATTACGCAGGGGTGCGCGACGCTCTGCTCGGCAAGGCATCTGCGCCGGTGGCCGCAGTGGATGCATGGCGTGTGGCGCGGCTGCTCGAGCGCGCCGCGGAGAGTTCCGAGCAGCGCCGGGAGATGGTTTGCGACTGGAGCGGAGAGCCGAAGTGATCATCCTCGCACAACCGGGCGGGGACGGTCAGTTTTTGACTTCAGGCTCTTTTTCCACCAGCGGCACCCAGAACCGGAAGCACGCCCCACTGCCGGGAACGCTCGTTGCCTCGATGCCGCCGCCATGCACGGTGAGAATCGCACGGACAATGGCCAAGCCCATGCCCGACCCTTTGCGAACGTGTTCGCTGCGCTTGCCACGGTAAAACTTATCGAAGATCAGCGGCAGATCGAGGGCTTCGATGCCGGGTCCGTTGTCCTCGACGGTGAATTCGAGGCGGTCGCCTCTGGGGCGGCTGCTCAGCACGATGCGGCTCCCCGGCGGCGTATAGGTGGCCGCGTTCTCGAGCAGGTGACGCAGCACCCGGCCGAGCAGGTGCGTATCCAGCCAGACCGGTTTGTTCTGGGCCGGGTCGTGCGGCTGGGATTCGTCAGAACCGTCGACCCGTATACTCACTTTGTGAGCGGCGAGGATTTTCCTCGACTCTTCCACTGCCTGATCAAGCAGTTCGCGGGGAACGTGCGGCGACCTGTGAACCTGCACTACATTGGCGTCGATCTCGGCCATCTCCACGGCTTCGCCAATCAGCCCATCCAGTCGCTCGGCCTCTTCCTCGATGATCGACACAAGATCATGCCGGGCGGCCTCATCCATCGCTTCGGCTTCCAGCAGCGTCGTCGCTGCGGCGCGAATCGAAGTGAGCGGAGTGCGGAGTTCGTGGGTCAGCGAATCGATGAGAGCCGTGCGGAGCCGTTCGGCTTCCCGTGCCGCCTCCACGCGGGCCGAGCTCTCGATGGCCATGGACCGGGCCACCGCGATCGAAACCTGGGCGCTGACGGCAGCAGCCACCTCACGTGAAAGCCCCTCCGGCTGCCAGGCCAGCGCTCCCACCGGCCGCAGGCCCAGCATCAGCGCCGTGGTGGAATATCCCGCGAACGGGGTCATGGTGGGGTTCAGCTCGCGCGTAACTGCCTGCATACTTGCGTGCAACCCCATGGGCGCCTCCGCCTTCGACGCGTAGAATGCGTCCTGGTCTTTGATGTAAAGAACCACCCCGTTCAGGCTGAAGATGCGGTCGATGAGCTGCGGCAGGTCATGGACCAGCCGGCTGGCGTCTTCGTAGAGCATCATCTCTTGGCTCAACGCGTAGAGGCGTTCCACGTCGGCCTGCCGCTGTTTGGCTCGGCGTGTCTGCTGCTTTGCCTGTTCCGCCACGCGGCCCACCACGACGCTGCTGGCCATGAAAGAAACCATATCGATCCATTGCTGTGCGCCGGCCAGCCAGAGCGTGTGGTAAGGCGGCAGAAAGAAATAATCGAACGAGAGCGCACAGAGAGCCGCGATAAAGAGCGAAAGCCGCACGCCTGCCTGGGTGGCCGACCAGACTACCAGCACCAGCAGGACCATTCCTGCTGTTGTCGAGCTGGCGTCAAGGGATGCGAGAACCAGCGCCGTTAGGATGGGCAGGGCCGTTACGGCGCACCAGCGAAGTGCCCTTGCCGAAAAAGGCTGCGTGGTCTCTTTCACGTCGCTTTTCCTTTTTTGTCTCCGGCGTCATCATATTCGGGCGGGCCGGATGATGTAATCTTCCGGTAGAAAGTGATGCCCGACAGAATCCTGGTTATCGACGACGAATCGCAGATTACGCGGGTGCTGCGTGCGGCTCTTTCGGCGCGTGGTTATGACGTACGCACAGCCAACGACCCCGAGGAAGGCCTGCAGGTTTTTCATGACTGGCCGCCCGACCTGGTCATCACCGACCTGATGATGCCAACCATGAGTGGCGTGGAAGTCTGCCGGGCCATCCGCCTGCAAGGGGAGACGCCGATCCTGGTGCTCTCGGTGCGCGACCACGAACGCTCCAAGGTGGAAGCGCTCGACGCCGGGGCCGACGACTACGTGACCAAGCCATTCAGCGTTCAGGAACTGCTGGCACGGGTACGCGCGCACCTGCGCCGCGCCCCGGAGCGCGAAACCGCCGCGATCACCGTAGGCGAATTCGTCGTCGACGCCAATGCGCACAGCGTTACCTTGCAAGGAAAGCCGATTCACCTCACGCCGAAAGAGTTTGATCTGCTTCTTCATTTAACACGACATGCCGGCAAGGTAATTACCCATCGCGCGCTTCTTACCGCGGTGTGGGGCGCGCAATCAGCCCATCAGCCCGAATATCTGCGCGTCTTCGTGGGCCAGTTGCGTAAGAAACTCGAAAGCGAGACCGGAAAGCAATACATTCAGACCGAACCCTGGGTCGGCTACCGCTTCGTTCCCGAAGGCTGGAGCGGGAATGAAGGATAACGTTTCGCGGCGCCGTTCGAGCGCCGGAACCGCATTTGCTTTCAAGTGCTTTGCCGTTCTGAGCGGAGGATAGCTGTGTCCTTACACTTTATTTAGAAAATCTTTTCGATACTCGAACTTGGCACGTAACAAAATCATCTTTAAGGATCAGACGCCGCGATTGATTCGTGGCGTGCTGATTTCGGAGACTTGGCATGCAAGATGTAATCATGCTGCTTTTCACCGCCGCATTCTTCGTCTTGGCGTTTCTTTACGTCAAGGCTTGTCAGAAGCTGAGGTAGACCCCTGTGCATATCGACGTAGTCACGTTTATCGCTCTGGTGCTTTCGATTCTGTTGCTGGGTTATCTCACAATCAGCCTTCTTTTCCCGGAGAAATTCTGAAATGACAGCCAATGGCTGGTTGCAATTTGCTATCTACAGCCTTGTCCTGCTCGCGACCGTTCGCCCCGTCGGCATTTACATGGTCCGCGTCTTCGAAGGCGAGCGTACATGGTTTGATCCGGTGTTGCGGCCGCTCGAACGACTCATCTACAAGCTTTCCGGCGTGAACGTCGAGCAGGAGATGACGTGGTACCAGTACGCCTACGCGACATTGGGCTTTTCGGCCGTCACACTCGTACTTACCTACATCATTGAGCGCCTGCAGGCACATTTGCCGTTCAATCCACAGCATTTGGCCAATGTTGGCCCTGACCTGGCCTGGAACACGGCAGTCAGCTTTACCACCAATACCAACTGGCAGTCCTACACGCCCGAGAGCACCATGAGCTATCTCACGGAAATGGTGGGTCTGGCCACGCACAACTTCTGGTCGGCGGCGATGGGCATCGTGGTAGCCGTGGCGCTCATTCGCGGCATCAAGCGTACCAGCGCGAGCACCATCGGCAACTTCTGGGTCGATACAACTCGTGCTCTGCTTTACGTTCTCGTCCCGACTTGCGTGATTTACGCGCTGCTGCTGGTTGCGCAGGGCGTGCCGCAGAACCTCCACGCATATGCCGTTGCTCACACACTGGAGCAGCCCGGCCAGACGCAGACCATTGGGGAGGGCCCGGTGGCTTCGCAAGAAGCCATCAAGATGCTGGGCACCAATGGCGGCGGATTCTTCAACGCGAACAGCGCGCATCCGTATGAGAATCCCACGCCGTTCTCGAACTTCCTCGAGATGCTGTCGATCTTTATCATTCCCGCTGGCCTCACGTACACACTGGGGCGCATGACCGGCTCGCCGGGACACGGATGGGCGGTCTTCGCTGCGATGTATGTGCTGTTCGCCGCGGGATTCGGTGTGGCGTACTGGGCAGAGTCTCACCCTTATAGTTCAATCCACGGCGCCACAGTCACGGGCACCGCTACGTTACCCGCCGGCAATTATGAAGGCAAGGAGGTTCGCTTCGGCGTTGCCGACTCGTCGCTCTTTGCCACCATCACCACGGACGCAAGTTGCGGCGCCGTTAATTCGATGCACGACAGCTTCACGCCGCTGGGCGGCATGGTTCCCATGGCCAACATCATGCTCGGTGAGGTGGTCTTCGGCGGCGTCGGTGCGGGCATGTACGGGATCCTCATCTTCGTCGTGCTCTCCGTCTTCATCGCCGGACTCATGGTAGGCCGCACGCCGGAATATCTGGGCAAGAAGATCGAAGCCTATGACGTGAAGATGTCGATGCTCTACGCGCTCATCTTTCCGCTTGTCATCCTCGGCTTCACCGCGGCCTTTGTGCTGCTGCCGAACGTGGGCCTCTCCAGTTTGAACAACCCCGGCCCGCACGGCTTTAGCGAGATCCTCTATGCTTACACCTCAGCAGCCGGCAACAACGGTTCCGCTTTCGCCGGTCTCAACGCGAATACGTGGTGGTATAACGTCTGCCTCGCGGCTGTAATGCTGCTGGGCCGTTACATGATGAAGATTCCTGTGCTGGCTCTTGCGGGCAATTTGGCCATGAAGAAAAGCGTTCCGCCATCTCCCGGCACCTTCCCTGTAAACACATCGTTGTTTACGGTGCTGCTGATTGGTGTGGTCCTCATTGTGGGCGCACTTACTTTCTTCCCGGCATTGAGCCTGGGACCGATTCTGGAGCATCTCCTCCTCAAATCCGGCCAGCTTTTCTAGGGCAGGGAATAGTGAGTAGCGAATGTTCGTTTGCGAACGACTTTAGAGAGAAGACGGACTGCCATGGCTGAAAAGACGAGTCTTTGGAATACGCAAATCATGGGACAGGCGCTGGTTGATTCGGTGCGTAAGCTCGATCCCCGCTGGATGGTCAAGAACCCGGTGATGTTCGTGGTGGAAGTCGGCAGTGTGCTCACCAGTGCGCTGCTGATCGACAACTCCGTTCACAATCGGCCGGGGTTCGCTTTCAATCTTCAGATCACGTTGTGGCTCTGGTTCACGGTGCTGTTTGCGAATTTTGCTGAGGCGATGGCCGAAGGCCGTGGCAAGGCGCAGGCTGATACGCTCCGCAAAGCGAAAGGCGAGACAATCGCACAGCGCTACACGGCAAGCGGTGGATTTGAAGAGATTCCGAGCGGCCAGCTTCGTGCCGGAGACCTAATCTACGTCGAAGCCGGCAAGTACATCGCCGGCGACGGCGAAGTGATCGAAGGCGTCGCCTCAGTGGATGAGTCGGCGATCACCGGAGAGTCGGCTCCCGTGATCCGCGAGGCGGGCGGCGACCGCTCGGCGGTGACGGGCGGCACCAAGGTGCTGTCCGACTGGATCAAGGTGCGGATCACGTCGAATCCCGGCGAAACCTTCCTCGACCGCATGATCGCGCTGGTTGAGGGCGCGACGCGGCAGAAGACACCGAATGAGATCGCGCTGAGCATTCTGCTTTCCGGCCTCACGATCATCTTTCTGCTGGCAGTGGTGACGCTGCAGCCGTTTGCGATCTACTCGAAGGCTCCGCAGACGGTCTTCGTACTCGTCTCGCTGCTGGTCTGCCTCATTCCCACGACCATCGGCGGCCTCCTTTCCGCCATTGGCATTGCCGGCATGGATCGCCTGGTGCAGTACAACGTGCTGGCAATGAGTGGCCGCGCCGTGGAGGCAGCGGGCGACGTGAACACGCTGCTGCTCGACAAGACCGGAACCATCACGCTGGGCAACCGGCAGGCCACAGAGTTTATTCCCGCACCCGACGTGAGCCATGAGCGGCTTGCCAACGCGGCGCAGCTTGCGTCGCTCTCTGATGAAACTCCCGAGGGCCGCTCGATCGTGGTGCTCACGAAGGAGAAGTACAATCTGCGCGGACGGGATTTGGGCGGCATTCATGCTGAGTTCGTTCCGTTCACCGCGCAGACGCGCATGAGCGGCGTGAATCTGCCCGGCACGCGCATCCGCAAAGGATCAGTAGATGCCATCGCACGCTTCCTCGAAGAGCAGGGAGCGGCACTTCCGCAGAAGGTGCGGGATAGCGTGGAAGAGATTGCCCGCTCCGGCGGCACGCCGCTGGTGGTGGCGGAGAACTCCTCCGCGCTGGGCGTAATTTATTTGAAAGACATCGTCAAAGGCGGTTTGAAGGAACGGCTCGCGCGGCTGCGCGCCATGGGCATCCGCACTATTATGATCACCGGCGATAACCCGTTGACCGCCGCGGTGATCGCGCGCGAGGCCGGCGTGGATGACTTTCTGGCCGAAGCCAAGCCCAAGGACAAGATGGATCTGATCAAGCGCGAGCAGGGGAAGGGTAAGCTCGTGGCCATGACGGGTGACGGCACCAATGACGCTCCGGCGCTCGCGCAGGCAGACGTGGGCGTGGCCATGAACTCCGGCACACAGGCGGCGAAAGAAGCCGGCAACATGGTCGATCTCGATTCGAATCCAACCAAGCTGATCGAGATCGTCGAAATCGGCAAACAGCTCCTCATGACGCGTGGCGCGCTGACGACCTTTTCCATTGCCAACGACGTGGCGAAGTACTTCGCCATCATCCCCGCCATGTTTGCCGGCGTTTTTCCGGTGCTCAACGCGCTGAACATCATGTATCTGCATTCGCCGCAGTCGGCGATTCTTTCAGCCGTGATCTTCAACGCCATCATCATTGTCGCGCTGATTCCGCTGGCGCTAAAGGGCGTGAAATACGAGCCGAGACCTGCTGACGTGCTGCTGCGGCGGAACCTGATGATCTATGGCGTGGGCGGCATCATCATCCCGTTCATCGGTATTAAAGCCATCGACCTCTGTCTGGTGGCGCTGCACATGGCTTGAGAATCCGGCGAGGACCGGAAGGAGATTGATCGTGCACTCGACTGCTACTCTGGAAGTAAGTGAGACAACGAACCAAAAGGAATTGCAAAGGAGTTCGACCGTGCACTCCGTCTGGAGAACGTCCATTCGCTACACGATCGTGACCACGGTGCTGCTCGGCCTGGGCTATCCCTTGCTGCTTACCGGCATCGCGGAGTTCGTTTTTCCGCACCAGGCCAACGGAAGCCTGATCTTGCGCAACGGCCAGGTGGTGGGCTCGGAGCTGATCGCGCAAAGCTTCGCCTCCGACCGCTACTTCCATCCGCGGCCCTCCGCGGCGGGAAACGGATATGATGCCACATCGTCCGGCGGGTCGAACCTGGCGCAATCCAATGCGAAGCTCGCGCAGCGCATTCAGGGCGACATCGACAAGCTGGAGAAAGAAAATCCCGGCAAGCCGGTGCCCATCGACATGGTGACGACTTCGGGCTCAGGCCTTGATCCTGATATTACCCCGGACAACGCCTACTTCCAGGCGCCGCGCGTGGCCAAAGCGCGCGGGCTTGCAGAAGCCGCTGTCCGTGCCCTCATCGATAAGCACATTCAGCAGCGCCAGTTCGGGCTGCTCGGCGAGCCGCGCGTGAATGTGCTGGAGCTGAACCTCGACCTCGACAGCATGTCGAAGTAATTTTGACGGGTTGTTTGCCCTGCCATGAGCAAAGCGGGAGCGTCTCCATGCGCTCCCGTTTTTTTTGCGATAGCGAATTAGCGCAGATGTCGCCGGGTGCCCCAGGTCTCGATTCTGAGACCTGGGAAAGCACGAACCTTAACAAGCCTAAATATCCCGTCGTCCTTCGAGTGCGCGCGCCATGGTCACTTCGTCGGCATATTCAATGTCGCTGCCGGCAGGGACACCTGTTGCGATTCGTGTGATCTTGACCGAGGAGTTGCGCAGCGCGGCTGCGAGCCAATTGGCCGTTGCTTCGCCTTCGAGCGTGGGGCTGGTGGCGAGAATGACTTCGTCTACTTCGCCCCGTTCCACGCGGGCTAACAGCGAGCTGGCGCGCAGCTGGTCGGGGCCGACGCCGTGCAGCGGCGAGAGCGTTCCGTGCAGCACGTGATAGACACCCTGGTAGCTGCGCGTGCGCTCGACGGCGGCGATGTTCGTGGGTTCCTCGACGACGCATACGAGGCGCTGGTTGCGCGCCGGACTGGCGCAGTAGGCGCAGGGATCGATATCCGTCACATTGTTGCAGATGGAGCAGAGGCGCAGGCTGGCCTTGAGCCCGCGCACGGCATCGGCAAGAGCTGCAGCGTCTTCGTCGCTGGAGCGCAGAATGTGGAAGGCATAGCGCTGTGCGCTCTTGGTGCCAACGCCCGGCAGTTTTTTCAGCTCTTCGATGAGCC
>JASHVE010000448.1 GCA_030039675.1 Acidobacteriaceae bacterium
TCACTTTGGCTTCGTTTCCGATTGAGATTCGCCGCGGTCCCCGTCATGGCTACGGCCGGCTTTCTCGCAGTCACCGCGGCTGCTCTCGCTGCCCAACAAGGTCCGCAACCCACCGCAGCGTCAGGCAGCATGGCGCATATGGCCGGACACATGTATCTCACCACGCTGCGCCCGCCGCAGCCCGGCGACCAGCAAAAAGCTGACGCCATCGTCGCCGCAGCCAGGCAGGCCATGGCGCCCTATCAGGACTACCGCAAGGCCCTGGCCGACGGCTACCGTATCTTCCTGCCCAACATCCCCCAGCCCCTCTATCACTTCACCAACTACAACAACGGACGCGAAGCCGCGCGCTCCTTCGATCCCCTCAAGCCCACATCGCTGCTCTATAAGAAAACCGCCGGCGGCGGCTACACGCTCATCGGCGCCATGTATACCGATCGCGTCGACGCCAATGAAGACGAGCTGAACGACCGCATCCCGCTCAGCATCGCGCGCTGGCACCAGCACACCAACTTCTGCAAAGCGCCCGCAGGCCATTTAGCCGAATACTTCGGCCCCGACGCCAAATTCGGCCTCATGGGTTCCATCACCACCCGCGAAGCCTGCGAGGCCGCAGACGGCGTCTTCTATCCTCACATCTTCGGCTGGATGGTCCACGTCTATCCCTACGAGACCGACCCCGCCAAAGTCTGGTCCATCGACGACGACGATCACGGCCACGACAACATGGACCACTCTGCCATGCCCGGCATGAATATGAATTGAAGCCAAACCGGTCTCATAAAAAAGAGCACGGCTTATTCTGCCAGTATGGGACCCAACAACGAGGCGGGTCCCAGGTCATTGGCGAGTTGATGAGGTAAGTTTATGAGACCGGTCCTCAGCAGTTCTGGTACTTCCAGTTCCTCTGCTTCCCTTCAGCAATCCACTCCACCGCGGTCTCGATGCGCTTGTCGCGCGTCTCCGGCCGCTTCGCCTCCGCAATCCACTCCACATATTCCCGCTTACAGCTTGGACTGAACGCCTCAAACGCCGCCACAGCCTTCTTATTCTTCTTCAGCGCCGCCGCAAACTCCGCCGGCACTTCGAGAGCGGCTCTCGGCGGCTTCACTACTTTCTGCCGCGCCGCAATCGGGCTCGTATAGTTGCCGCTCTCGATAAAACCCGAAGCCTGCCGGATCCAATCCAGCATCTCTCCATCCGCAGGCAGATCGTCCACGCGCGTGATCCGTCCCAGCGAGCCCATCGCGCCATCGCGCGCCGCCTTCGCCTTGCGCAGCACCGCGCCAATCTCTTCGCCCCAGAAACCAAAGCTGCAATGCTGCTTGAACCCCGACATATTGCCCAGAATCGCGCCGCGGTATTCAAAAAACGGCCGGCTCCACTTGATCGTCTCTTCCACGCCCGCGCAGCCCTTGTGCACCAGCTCGCGCAGATGCCTCAGAATCGGCTGCGCAAACGGCTGCGCCTTGGCAATATACGCATCCACGTTCGGATTCAGGTTCGTTTTCCCCATCTCTGCCCACCCCGCTGTGAGAATCTGCGCCTGCTGGCCCGGACTCTATCGTGTTCGGCCCTGCTCTACAAGAAAAATCGCAAAGGCACTTTATCAACATCAATTCACGAAATCCCTATGATCCTTCTGGTGAGCACAACCCAACAAAAAACATCGATTTCCGCCACAGAACCGGCATTTAGAATGAGGAATAGTCCACCAAGAAAGTCACAATGACAGTTTTTCTTACAGGTGCAACCGGTTTTGTAGGCCATCACGTAGCCGAGGCACTCGCCGCCGAAGGCGCACAACTCCGCTTCCTTGTCCGCAAAACCAGCAACCTCAAGAATCTCGAGGGTCTTCCCGGCGAAACCCATACCGGCGATCTTGCCAATCCCGAGTCCATCCGCACCGCGCTCACCGGCTGCGATGCCGTCATGCACGTCGCCGCAGACTACCGGCTCTGGATCACTGATGCGAGGGCCATGTACCGCGCCAACGTCGATGGCACACGCGAACTGCTGCGCATGGCCCGCGAGGCCGGCGTGCCGCGCTTCGTCTATACCTCGAGCGTGGCCACCATGCACTTCCGCACCGACGGCATTGTCACCAACGAGGACACCCCGGTCTCGCTCGACGAAATGGTCGGCCACTACAAGCGCTCCAAGTTCATGGCCGAACAGGAAGCGATCAAAGCAGCCCAGAATGGTCAACAGGTCATCATCCTTAATCCCACCACCCCCATCGGCCCCAACGACGCCAAGCCCACGCCCACCGGCCGCATCTTCGTCGACTTCCTCAACCGCAAATTCCCCGCCTACGTCGACACGGGCCTCAACCTCGTCGACGTCGCTGAAGTGGCCCGCACCCACGTCTCCGCGTTGACCGTGGGCCAGCCCGGCCGCCGCTACATCCTGGGCGGCGAAAATCTCACCCTCAAGCAGATCCTCGATAAGATGGCCGCCATCACCGGCATCCCCTCGCCTACCGTTGAGATCCCCTTCGCGGTCGCTGCAACCTATGCCTTCTTTGAGGAGTGCATCACCGGTCGCATCCTGCGTAAGGAGCCGCGCGCAACGCTCGAAGAAGTGCGCATGGGCCGCAAGAAGATGTTCGCTTCAAGCGCCCGCGCGCAG
>JASHVE010000449.1 GCA_030039675.1 Acidobacteriaceae bacterium
GGGATATCGACACGGGGTTGGCCTCTGCACGCTCGACCTTATAGCAGTTCCCGAATTTACGTATACCGAAGGAAGATGTTTAAGTGGCTTCGGGATACAGCAACTGTGAAACCGCTGTAGCCAAGACTTCGATTGGCCCAGAGCCCCAAAACTGCATTGATGAGCAACAAAAGAGGTACATCGCATTCTGAGACTCAAAGTTCAGCTACGGAGTGACGCGAAATTGCGCGTTATCGGCGGCCAGGGAGTCTCCACCAATCCAAACCGTGTACGCTGATGGTTCGAGCAACTGCTTGCCCGTGTTGTCGAAGAACGACAATTCGTCGAATCCCAGCGGGAAGCTGACCTGCTTCGATTCTCCAGGCGCGAGCGTGACGCGCAGGAATCCCTTCAGGCTGCGCACGGGTTGCTCTAAACTGGCACCGCGGTTTCCAACGTAGCACTGCACCACTTCGGTCGCGGTCCGGGTTCCGGTGTTGGTGACCGTTGCTGTTGCCGTGACGAGAGACGCAGCTCCAGGATGGGCTTCACGCAAAGGTACGGCATTGCGTGAAACAGCTACAGCGGAGTAATTGAAAGTGGTGTAGGAGAGACCAAAACCAAAAGGAAACAATGCTGCGTTCGGCGCATCGATGTAACGGGAGACGAACCGGGAGTCAGGTCCTGGCGGCTTGCTCAGGTCCGCGTGGTTCGCGGGCCGTCCGGTAGGAAACTGGTTGTAGTAGAGCGGCTCCTGCCCGACTGTCGCGGGAAAGCTCATAGGCAGCTTCCCGCTCGGCGCCACATCGCCATAGAGCACATTAGCGATGGCGTCGCCGGCCTCAATACCCGGGAACCAGGCTTCGAAAATGGCCTGCACCTGTTTGGCGGCCGACGTAAGAACCAGCGGGCGGCCGGAGAAGACAAGAAGCACAACAGGCTTGCCCACAGCGGCAACTCTCTGGAGCAGTTCCAATTGATTGCCGGGCAGATCGAGTTCCGCGCGCGAGCCTGCTTCGCCGCTCATTGAGGCGGATTCGCCGAGCGCAAGAACCACGACGTCGCACTGGCGGGCGGCTTGTTCCGCAGCGGCAAAGCCGGCATCAGAGTTGGAAAGAATCTGCGCGCCTGGAGCGTACAGGATGGAGCCTCCCGCCGCAGCTGCGCGCGCCTCGAGCGCGGCTCGCACGGTAACGACCTCAGAATCACGGTGCACGCCGCTCGACGAGCCCACCATATCACCAGGGTCATCTGCGAGAGGACCGATGAGCGCGATCTTCGCGCTCGGGCGCAAAGGAAGCAGCGGCGCATTCGAGACGGACTTGTTTTCGAGCAGCACGATGGACTCTTCAGCGGCGTGGAGCACCAGAGCTCTATGCTCCGGCGTCACAGCGTCAACTTCCGGCTGCGCTGGATAGGGATGATCGAAGAGCCCCAGGGCGAACTTGAGGCGCAGGACACGGCGCACGGATTCGTCGACCGCGGCCATGGAAACGCGTCCGGAGCGGATCAACCCCGGCAACTGCGTGTCGTAAAAGTGGGACATCATATCAATATCGACGCCGGCGTTGAAGGCTTTCTCAGTAGCTGTTGCAGCGTCGAGCGCAATGCCATGATTGATCAGCTCCACGACGGCGGTGTAATCGCTGACAACGACTCCGTCGAATCCCCAGTCTTTGCGTAACACCGTATCCAGCAGATAAGGATTCGCCGTGCTGGGAACGCCGTTGAGCGCATTGAAGGCGCTCATCACGCTGGCGGCTCCCGCATCGATGCCGGCCTTGTACGGCGGAAGATAATCCTGCCAGAGACGGCTCAGGCTCATGTCGGTGGTGTTATATTCGCGGCCGGCTTCGGCAGCGCCGTAAGCGGCAAAGTGCTTGATGGTGGCGGCCACGCTGTCGGGCTTTGAAAGTGAATCGCTCTGATAGCCGCGCACGTAGGCGCGCGCCATCGCTGCGCCCAGAAAAGCATCTTCTCCCGCACCTTCGACCGACCGGCCCCAGCGGGCGTCGCGCGAAATATCAACCATCGGCGAATAGAACCAGCGGACGCCCGCCGAACTTGCTTCCCCGGCAGCCATGCGCGCGAGCGAGGTGACCATGGCGGGATCAAAACTGGCCGCGAGCGCGAGCGGAACAGGATATACCGTACGGTAGCCGTGAATGACGTCGGCGCCGAACAACAGCGGAATGTGCAGGCGGCTCTTTTCCACCGCTGCCTGCTGATACTCATGGATCTGCGCAGCCCCGACGTTGAGCATGGATCCCATCTCTCCGCCGGCAGCCAGTTGCATGGCGTCGACGTGATAGGCAACCTCAGGATTTGCGGCCAGATTAGGTTGCTGTCCCGCAGCCACAGTTGCGGAAGCTGCGCCGGCGGAGTTGTACTGCACCAGCTGGCCAAGCTTTTCTTTGAGAGTCATCCGGGCGAGCAGCGCGTCAACGCGCCGCTCAATCTCCGGTGAGACGAGTTGGGGATTCGATGGCAGGATTCTTACAGACTGCTGTGCAATTTTCTGCGCCATGGCAGGCGCCAGCGCCACGAGGAGCGGAAGGACGATTTTCGTACACCGGAGAAGTTGCTTTGTCACGTCTATGTTCCTGAGCATCGCCGTAGATCCTCTCATCTGGCACCGTCTGCATCAACTCTTTTCGATGCCGGCAAGCTTCATCGCGTGACGCGGCTCAGGATTGGCCATGAACCATTTCCAAAGATTGCCTGTGCGAAGATTTTCCGCGGAGAGCAG
>JASHVE010000450.1 GCA_030039675.1 Acidobacteriaceae bacterium
CCGCCAATGTTCTGCAGCACGCGCCCGCGCTTTGCGTCGGCAAACAGCACGTAATCGAGTAGCGGCACCAGCGGCGCACCCTGTCCGCCGGCCAGCACATCTGACGGACGAAAGTTCGATACCACCGGCACGCCCAGCTCCGCGGCAATCACCTGTGCCTCGCCCGCCTGCCATGTGCACGCAAACTTGCGTCCCGCGTACATCTCCGCGCGCGCCTGGTGATAGAGCGTCTGCCCATGGCATCCCACCAGGTCGAGCTTCACCTTGTGCCGGTGGATCGTCTCCTTCACAGCTTCGGCGTATGCGATTCCCAATCGCCAGTTCAGCCGCGCCAGTTCTGCGGTAGAAATCGAATCGGCATTCATGGCCGCAAGCACCGCACGCCGCAAGGCTGTGGAGTACTTGAATCCCTCGTGCGCGACGAGCCGCAATGACGGCCTCAACCGTCCTCGCGTAATGCGCGCTACAGCTACATCAATCCCATCGGCCGAGGTTCCGCTCATTACGCCGGCCACCGTCATCGCCCTCACGCTCGCGCGTCTCTTCATGCGGTTTCCACAATCGACGGCGGCTTCGCCGGTCCCGCATCCACAATGCGTGGGACAATCTTCTCAATCGTCTCGCTGAATGCGAGAATGCGCGCTCGCAACGCGTCAAACTGCTTCTCGCTCAGTGACGGAGGCATGGTCTTCGGAAACGTCCTCGCCCGCAGCCGCGTAGTTTGCCGGGCTCTTTCCAGCAGCACCTTGCGGAACGCTGCGGACCGCTCGGCCTCCGTCACCAGCGCATCGTACGCACGCAAAATCGGCTCCGGATTGTGGCAGATCTCCACCAGGTCCGACCCAGTACGAATTGCTGCGACTGCGGCCTCTTCGATCGGCATGAACTTCAAGATTCCACCCATCTCCAGATCGTCGGAGAGAATGATTCCGCGATAGCCGATCCTCTTTCGCAGAATCTGCCCGATCCAGAACTTCGAGACGCTCGCCGGCAGCTCTCGGCCCGGCGTGTGTGGATACGCCGCGTGGTTCATCATCACGATCGGCATCTCGTTGTGCAGTTCGCGGTAGGGCACCAGGTCTTCGCTCCACATCTCCACCCAGTTTCGCCCGATTGCCGGAGTCTCTACGTGCGTGTCCAGCGTTCCGCCGCCCAGGCCAGGGAAGTGCTTTCCGCATCCGACGATCCCGCGTGATTTCAAGCCGGCCAGAAACTCCCGCGCATAGGTAATCACGTCCTTCGGAGCCGCCGCCGGGCACCGCGTTCCCAGCACCTCGGCTGAATCCGGCAGCGCCAGATCCACCATCGGCGCCAGCGACGTGTTGAAGCCAAACGCGCCCACCGCCCTTGCCACCAGCTCGCCGTGCTCGCGCGCCAGTGACTTTTTCCCGGTCTCTAGCATCGCTCTCGCCACGGCCTGGGCCGAAGGAATCGGCGCCAGCGCGAGATTCAGCCGGTTGACCACGCCGCCTTCGACGTCGACGAAGGTCGGAGGATGGGAGCAGCAGAACGACGTCGCTTCACTCAGCAGCGCACGCGTCTGCTTCACATCCGTAACGTTGCGCCGGTACAGAATAATTCCCGCCGGCCGGATCAGGTTGAGCCAGGCGCGTTCCATCGCCGTCAATTCCTTGCCGGCGAGCCCAACCACCAGCAGGCTTCCCGCGGCGTGCCGCAGATTTTCCGTCATCGTCAACCCAACCTCGTCGTCAATCCTTTTTCTTCAATTCTTGTTGCAACTCTTCCAGAAGATTGAGCGCCTGCAGCGGCGTCAGCGCGTTCACATCGGTCGCTTCAATCCGGTCCACAATGCGCTGCGAGAGCGGCGTAAAGATCGTCAACTGCATCGGCTCGGCCATCGTCTCCACCTGCACGCTCTGCCGCTCTTGCTTCTCATGCTGTTTCAGCACGCGCCGCGCCCGCTCGATCACCACCGCAGGCAACCCTGCGAGTTTGGCCACTTCGATTCCGTAACTCTTGCTCGCCGCGCCCGGCTCGATATGGTGCAGAAACACAATCCCGCCTGCCGCCTCTTTCACGCCCACGCGCAGATTCCGAACGCGCGGCAGCTTCTCCGCCAGCATGGTTAGCTCGTGATAGTGCGTCGCAAACAGTGTCCGCGCTCCCGTCTCTGCGTGCAGATACTCAACCGTTGCCCACGCCAGTGAGAGCCCGTCGAAGGTCGCGGTCCCCCGGCCCATCTCGTCAAGCAAAATCAGTGACCGCTTTGTGGCTGTGTTCAGGATTGTCGCTGTCTCCGTCATCTCGACCATAAACGTCGACCGGCCCCGCGCCACGTTGTCGCTGGCCCCGATGCGCGTGTAGATGCGGTCGACAAGCCCGAAGCGCAAACTCTCTGCCGGCACAAAGCTGCCCATCTGCGCCAGTAGCACCAGCATCGCTGCCTGCCGCAGATAGGTGCTTTTGCCGCCCATATTCGGCCCGGTAATCAGCAACAGGCTGGGCCCCTGTGCAGTTGAATTTTCAACACCAGCGCTCAGGTACACATCATTCGGGATAAACCGCCCCTCGCGCGTCGCCTCCATCCACTGCTCGATCACCGGATGCCGCGCAGCAGCGGCCTCCAGCATTGGCTCCTCAACCAGCTGCGGCCGCACATAGCGCCGCGCCGCTGCCAGATGGGCAAAGCAGGCCAGCAGATCCGCTTCCGCAACGGCGGCCGAGGAGCGCCGGATGCGCCCGGCATTGTCGAGCACAAACTTTCGCAGCTCGGCGAAGATTCTCTTTTCAATCTCGATGCACCGGTCGTGCGCCGTAAGAATCTTGCGCTCGTACTCCTTTAACTCCGGTGTCGTAAAGCGCTCCGCGTTCACCAGCGTCTGCTTGCGCTCGTAGTCCGCCGGCGCCAGCGCGAGATTGGCCTTGGTGATCTCGATGTAGTATCCGAACACCGAGTTGTAGCGCACCTTCAGCGAGCCGATCCCGGTCCGCCGCCGCTCGCGCTCTTCGATCGCTGCAATCGCCTGCCGCCCCGTCGTCGAGACCGAACGCAGATCGTCCAGCTCCGCATCGATGCCGGCCGCAATCGCTCCTCCGTCCGCCAGGGTCAATGGCGGTTCGGCCACCAGTGTCCTCACAATTCGTCCCGTCACATCGTCCAGCGCATCCAGACGCACGGCGATCTCGCGCCACAGCCGCGCTGTCATCACGCTCAGCACCGTCTTTAATCCCGGCAGCCGCGCCAGGCTTGCCGCCAGCGCCCGCACATCCCGCGGCCCCGCTGAATCGAGCGAAAGCCGCGCCAGCAACCGCTCCAGATCCAGAATGCCGGAAAAGGCTCTCCGCGTCTCCTCGCGCTTCAGCAAATCCGCGTGCGCCTCGGCCACGGCCTCATAGCGGGCTTCAATTGCCGCAGCGTCCATCAGCGGCCGCAGAATCGTCGCCCGCAGCAGCCGCTTGCCCATTGGAGTCAAACATGCATCCAAGGTGCGGAACAGCGTTGCCCGGTCGTCCTGCCCTTGAAATAGAGGCTCAACGAGCTCAAGATTTCGCACCGTCACCTGATCGAGCTCAAGTGCCGTCGAGTGCTCCTCGAACCGGATCGAGTCCACATGCAGCGCTTCGTTCTTCTGCGTGGTGCGTACATAGTGCAGCACTGCGCCGGCCGCGATCGCCGCCGCGTCGTGCCCATTCAGGCCGAAACCTTCGAGCGACCGCACATGCAACTGCCGTTCCACGAGCGGAACGGCAAACTCGCGCGTCCACACCCAGTCCTCAACCCTGGTCCGCGCAGGAATCTTCTCAAGCAGTGCCGGCACTTCGGCGCTCGCGGCGACCAGTACCTCGCTCGGCGCCGCCAGCAGCAGCTCGTCCACAGCCTGCTGGCGAGCCTGCGCGCCGCGGAACTCCGCCGTCCGGAATTCCCCCGTCGAAACATCGAGCAGTGCTACCGCGCAAACAGCCGCTCCATCCCGTCCGCTCTTCGGCGTGCTTTCATAGAGCGCCGCCAGAAAGTTGTTCCGTTCCTGTCCCAGACCCGCGTCAAGCGCCGTTCCCGGTGTCAGAACCCGCGTCACCTCGCGGCGCACGA
>JASHVE010000451.1 GCA_030039675.1 Acidobacteriaceae bacterium
CTGTTTTACCTGGGAGTGCCGCTTGCGCTCGTCCTCGGCGGCCCGCTCTCGGGATGGCTACTCGACATCCAGTCGAAGAATGGGCTGCAAGGCTGGCAATGGATGTTTCTCGTAGAAGGATCCCTGGCGGTCGCCATGGGAATCGTCTCCTTTCGCTTTCTGGATAACAAGCCCGCCAATGCCCAATGGCTGCCGGCCGACGAAAAGGAAGCTCTGGTCAACGCTCTGGCGCGGGAAGAACAGGAGCGGCGCTCCTCCGGGCCGACCCACCTGCTGCCCATGCTGCGCAATCCCCGCGTGCTGCGATTTGTGCTCATCTATTTCATGATTCAGATGAGCATCTACGGCGCCATCTTCTACCTGCCCGCCCAGGTTTCCACGCTGATGCAAAAGCCCGCAGGTTTTGAGGTGGGTGTAGTCACCGCGATTCCATGGATCTGCGCCACCGTCGCTACCTATTGGCTGCCGAAGCGAGCCGACCAGTGGAAGAACCATCGCATCATGGCAGCCTGGGTGCTGTTCGTCGCCGGCGGCGCCAGCTTTGCCTTTCCAACCGCAGGGCCGCTCGGAGGCTTGATTGCGTTGTCGATCGCCGTCTCCGGTTTCGTGGCCGTGCAGCCCCTCTTCTGGACGCTTCCCACCGGCTACCTGGCCGATCGCGCCAAAGCCGGCGGAATCGCTCTCATCGGAACCGGCAACCTCGGCGGTTTTCTCGCCCCTTATCTCAAGGTGCGGGCCGAGCAGTACTTTCACTCGCAAAGCGCCGGACTGTATCTGCTGGCAACGATCACCGTCCTGAATGCAGGCCTCATCGCGATCACAAAGACCAAACCAGCACGCGCCGATAGCGCGGGTCTGGCCACCGGCGAGCCGAATCTACGCGGCGTATAATCGCTCCTATGGCGGCGAGCCCACAGGCCGGCTTATCGGAATCGCATTCTGAAGTCACTCCCGCCGCGCGGGCCAAACTGCGCGCGCTGGAGGCGCGGCTGGCCGGGCTAGGTAGCCTCATGGTGGCATACTCCGGCGGCGTGGATTCCGCATTCCTGGCGGCCACCGCGCATCGCGTGCTGGGCACGCAGATGCTGGCCGTCCTGGCCGACTCGCCTTCGCTGGCGCGGCGTGATATGGAGCAGGCCCGGGCATTTGCCCAATCCCTTTCCATGCCGTTGCAGGTGGTCATGACCGAGGAACTGGACCGTCCCGAATACGTCCGCAACGACGCGAACCGCTGCTTCCACTGCAAAGACGAGTTGTTTGAAACCATGGAAGCGCTGGGCGCGAAGCTCGGCTTCAGCCGCATCGCCTACGGCATGAACTCGGATGACACCCGCGATTTCAGGCCCGGCCAGCGCGCAGCAGAACAGCACGCCGTGCTGGCGCCTTTAGCCGATGCAGGTCTGAGCAAAGCGGAGATTCGCGCGCTGGCCCATGCAGCCGGCTACCCGGTGTGGGATCGCCCCGCCGCTCCCTGCCTTTCCTCACGCGTGGAGTACGGCCGCACCGTGACGCGCGAGGTCCTGGAGCAGATTGAGAAAGGCGAAGAAAGCCTGCATCAGCTGGGCTTTCGCGAACTCCGCGTGCGCCATCATGGTGAGCTGGCCCGCGTGGAGATCGCGCGCAACGAACTGCCGGGCGCGCTTTCCATGGAGATGCTGGATGCGATTACCGAGGCGTTGAAACAAGCGGGCTTCAAGTATGTCACGATCGATTGCACCGGCTTTCGCTCCGGCTCCATGAACGCAATTCTGCCGGCAGATGTCCTCGCCCGGCGCGGCGCCTGAGCCGCTTTTTCCCTTCGTTCCACGTGGCAATTTACAATCACAACGCGATGCGTATTGGTTATCTCGAGTGTTTTTCCGGCATCAGCGGCGATATGCTGCTCGGCGCATTGGTCGATGCGGGTGTCTCCCTTGATCTGCTTTCGGAGACAGCCGCCGCGTTAAACGTCGGCGCGCGCCTCGAAACCCGCAAGGTCATGCGCGGCGGATTGACTGCCACCAAGGTGGATGTGCTCACCGCAGAATCGGATGGCCGCACTCACGACGAGCACACCCACGATCATCATGGCCGCACTCATGACCACGGCCCTGATGCTCACGACCACGCACACGAACATCATAACCATGAGCACGACGAACATCACGAGCATCATGACCACCACACGCATGAGGCGCATCATCATCACGAACACAGCCACGCGCCGCATCGATCGCTTTCCACCATTCTCGGGATCATTAGTTCCGCGCCGATTACGGAGACCGTGAAGCTCCGTGCCGGCCGCGCCTTTCAGCTTCTGGGCGAAGCTGAGGCTGCGATTCACTCCCTCCCGGTGGAGAAGGTCCACTTTCACGAGGTGGGCGCAGTCGACACGATTGCCGATATCGTGTGCGCCGCAGCCGGTTGTGAAGTGCTCGGCATCGACCGCTGGATCGCATCGCCGCTCAACGTAGGCAGCGGCACGGTAAAGTGCCAGCACGGCACACTGCCCGTGCCCGCGCCGGCGACGATTTCGCTGCTGGGCGATGCGCCCATCTACTCCGCCGGGCCGGCCATGGAACGGGTTACGCCCACCGGTGCTGCTCTGTTGCGCATGCTCGATGTGCACTACGGTCCGCTGCCGGCGATGCGCGTGCAGGCCAGAGGCTATGGCGCCGGCGGCCGCGACACGCCGGAAGAGCCCAACCTGCTGCGCCTGTTGATCGGCGAGCAGTCTGCGGAAAGGCAAGCCGGCATCGAGTCCGACTTCGAGTCAAGAGTCGAACCCATCGCGGTGATTGAGACCGTGATCGATGACTCGACCCCGCAGCTGCTCGCCTACGTAAGCGAACTGCTGCTCCAAGCGGGCGCGTGGGATGTCTATCGCGTCCCCGTGCAGATGAAGAAGGGCCGCACCGGCGTGCAGCTTACCGTGCTGTCGAGTCCCGATCGCGTGCCGGCGCTGCGCGAGTTGCTCTTCCGCGAAACCACCACCATCGGCTTGCATTGGCGCATTGAACAGAAGCTCGCCCTCGATCGCAGATTTGTGGAAGTCGGCACTCCCTGGGGCAGCGTGCGCATCAAGGTTGCCCATTGGCCCTCCGGCGATGTGGCCAACGCCTCGCCCGAGTACGAAGACTGCCGTACGATTGCACAAAGGCACGCGATTCCGCTCAAAGAAGTCATGCGTGCTGCGCTTCAGGCCTACGCAACGAGCGGCAAGGAAGGCGTCTGATGGATCCTCTGGTGATCGAATCGTTGCTCATTGAGGTGCGCGAAGGCCAGACAGACGTCGCGCAGGCGCTCGAACGTTTGCGCCACTTGCCTTTCGAGGATCTCGGATTCGCCAAGCTCGATCATCATCGCGCCCTGCGCACCGGCATGCCCGAAGTGATCTTCGCCCAAGGCAAAACCTCCGCGCAGGTCGCCACGATCTTCGCCCGCATGGCCCGGGCCGGCGGCAACGTGCTGGCCACGCGCGCCTCGCGCGCTGTTTACGATGCGGTGCTTGCCGCAGAACCTCGCGCGGAATTTCACGAGACCGCCCGCGCCATCACGCTCATGCAGATGCAAACCGCGCAAGGCAAAGGTACAGTGGGCGTGGTCTGCGCCGGCACCAGCGATCTGCCCATCGCCGAAGAAGCTGCCATAACGGCGAAGCTGATGGGCAACAACGTCGATCTTATCGCCGATGTGGGAGTGGCGGGCATTCATCGGCTGCTCGCTCAGCAGGGCACCCTCACGCAGGCGCGCGTGCTCATCGTGTGTGCCGGCATGGAAGGCGCGCTGCCCACCGTAGTCGGCGGCTTGGTCAATGCGCCCGTCATCGCCGTGCCCACAAGTGTGGGTTACGGCGCATCGCTGGGCGGCGTAGCCGCGCTGCTGGGCATGCTGAATACCTGCTCGCCCAACGTGTGCGTGGTCAACATCGACAACGGCTTCGGCGCCGCCTGCATCGCGTCACTCATCAATCATCTGTAAACGCAGCTGCCTGGCATCATTGCGACGAGGATCGAATGCCGCATTGCCCCATGAAGTTTCGGTTTGTCCGCGGCAAGCTTCCCCCGGCGCCGCGCATTCTCGATATCGGCTGCGGCAACGGCTCGCCTTCGCTCGCCAAGCGCTGGTTTCCCAACTGCTATTACGCAGGTGCTGACATTCAGCGCTATAACCTAACCGCCGCAGACGATGCCGCGATGGACGAGTTCTTTCCGCTCGGCCCGGACGGCTCTGGCTACGATCCAATTCCCGGCGCCGGCTTCGACTTCGTCATTTTGAATCACGTAGTGGAGCACATGGTAGAGCCGGCGCCAATTCTGGCCGCGCTCTGCGGAAAGCTCAAACCCGGAGGCTACATCTGGGTTGCGTTCCCGTCGTTGCGCAGCCTCTCGCTGCCATCTTCGGCGGACGAGACGCTGCAATTCTGCGACGATCCAACCCACGTCTATGTGCCGGATCTGCGCGAGATCGCCAACATCCTGCTCGCCAACGGCGTGAAGGTGCTGCACGCGGGCCGCTCTCGCGAAGGATTTTTCACCACACTTGCCGATGTATTCAAGCTCGCCAAGAGATTGCTGAAGAAACTGTTCACCGGCAGATTCTCAGGCCGGGGCATGTGGTATCTGCTCGGCTTCGAGGACCACGTCTTCGGCCAGCGCAGAATGGAGTGAACCGCACGGTCCTGCGCGGCCCAGGCTCTTCGATGCGCTAAACTGGCGGCTGCGGAGGATCTACTCGTTGCGCGTTCCCGGCCGGCATTTCGTCATTTTGTGCGTTCTCTTCCTCTCTTTGGGTCTATGTCGGGCGCAGCAGCAGCCACCGAAGCAACAGCAACCCGGCGCAGGAGGTGGCATTTCCTCGGGGGTGGCCGCGGCCCCGGTGTATGACGAGCAACGCAGGCCCATCACCGCGGGTGGCTTCGTTGACAAAGGCCCCGTGATCTTTGAAGACATCACCAAGCAGGCGGGGCTCTCCGGCTGGGTTCACAAGATGGGCGTGCCTGAGAAGAACTTCATCGTCGAAACCAACGGCTCGGGTGTCTGTCTCATCGACTACGACAACGACGGCTGGCCCGATATCTACCTGGTCAACGGCTCGACCTTCAATGCGCTCGACGGCAAGGAAGAACCGCCTCACGCTGCGCTGTTCCACAACAACCATGACGGAACGTTTACCGACGTGAGCGCCAAGGCCGGCGTGACCAACGACCGCTGGGGCTACGGATGCTCGGTAGCCGACTACGACAACGACGGCTGGCCCGATCTCTTTGTCGGCAACTACGGCGAGAATCGTCTCTATCACAACAATCACGACGGAACGTTTACCGATGTGGCCCCCAAAGCCGGCGTCACACTGGGCAACTGGTCGAGCGGTTCTGCCTGGGGCGACTATGACGGCGACGGACGGCTCGATCTATATGTTTCTGGCTACGTGCACTTCGATCGCAACAATCTGCCCATCGGCGGCTCGAAAGCTATGGGCTATAGCTTCTGTCAGTATCGCGGCGTCTCCGTCAATTGCGGCCCGCGCGGACTCGCTGGCGAGCCCGACCATCTCTTTCACAACAATGGCGACGGCACATTCACCGATGTAACCGTGAAAGCCGGCGTCGAAGACAAGGAGCGCTACTACGGCTTCACGGCCATCTTTGTCGACATCAATAACGACGGCAAGCCGGACCTGGTTGTGGGCAACGACTCAACGCCCAACTATCTCTACATCAACAAAGGTGACGGCACCTTCGATGACCAGAGCTATGTCTCCGGTTTTGCGCTCAATAGTGACGGCCGCGAGATCGCCTCCATGGGCATAGCAGCCGGCGACTACGAGAACAACGGACTGATCGACTTTTTCGTCACCGATTTCGGCGACGACTACAAGGTCCTCTTCCATAACGACGGCGACGCCAGCTTCACAGACCTGAGCTACAAGGCCGGCATTGCCCAGACCACGATTCCCTTCGTGGGCTGGGGCGACGGCTTCATCGACTACGACAATGACGGCTGGCTCGATCTATTCATGGTGAACGGCCACGTGTATCCGCAGGTCGATCAGCGCGATTGGGGCACCACCTTTGCCGAGCGGCCGCTGCTATTCCGCAACGTGCCCGACGCGACTGGGAAGGGCAGGAAGTTCGAGTACGTGCCGCCAGTGAAAGGAACGGGCCTTGCGGATGTGATCCCCGCGCGGGGCGCGGCCTTTGGCGATCTCTTCAACGACGGCAAGATCGACGTCGTGATCAATCCCGTCGACGGCCCGCCGGTGCTTCTGCGCAACGTGAATCCCGATCATCATCATTGGGTGGAGATGCAGCTCGTGGGCGGACCCAAGAGCCCTCGAGACGCCACCTGCGCGACCGCATATCTCACGGCCAACGGCATGCGGCAGCGGCGGGATGTGCTGGCGAGTGGCAGTTACATCTCGGCAAACGACCGCCGCTTGCATTTCGGTCTCGGCGATGCCACCGACGCCGGTACAGTAGAGATCCACTGGCCCTCGGGAGCCAAAGAGACCATAAAGCTCCCTGCCGTGGACCGCATCTACACCATCACAGAAGGCAAAGGCATCACCGGCGCGCTGTGCGGAGGAAATGCGTGCAAGTAATGCCTATTTCGGGGCGTTCGCCGCTACTCCCGGAGGAAACTGGTCGAAGGATCGCGTGATCGGCTTGTTCATCAGAAACTTATCGGCGAAGGCCAGCAGCGCGTCCCAGTCACCCTGCACCATGCCGTGCGGACGATCAGCCCAGTTCACGCCCAGCTTGTCCTTCACGTGGAAGAACTCATACGCCGGCAGCGTCGCCAGGAACGACTGGTACACGCCGTTCTGATTCACGTTCTGGTCGTGATCTCCCTCGAGGCAAATAAGCGGACGCGGCGCCACCAGCGCCATCAGCCAGTTTTCATCAAACGGCAGCTTGTCCGGTTGGCCCCAGAACTGGTGCAGGTGCGGCGAAAACCAGTTGGGATACTTGCGCACCATCTCGGTGAGCCCCTCTTTGCCGCCGCGATCGGGCACTGACCCACTGAATCGGTACGCGGGCGTTCCGCCGCCGGAGCTTGCTACCGGCGCTACCATCGCAAAGCGATCATCGAAGGCGCCGGCAATCAGCGCGGCTTTGCCGGTGCGCGAAACGCCGGTGATGATGAGCTTGTTCCTGTCAATCGTGGGATCGGTCACCAGGTAATCGACGATGCGCGACGCGCCCCAGGCCCACGCGCGCAGCAGCCCCCAGTCGTAGTCCGGATACGCCGGAAAAAAGCGCGTGGTGCGATAGGCCCAGCTGCCGTCCGCATTGCGCAGCGTAGTGTCTTCGCCGCAATCATTGTTGTTGAACACGACGAACGCGAAGCCGTGCGCGATCGCCGGATTGGTCTCTGCAATCTGCTCCGCGGTGCGCGGCGCAAAGGCGCGCGTGCGCTGCGGATTGCTATCTGGCGCAGCCGGACCCGTCACCAGCAGCACATCTTCGTTGTGCCCCTGGTTCGCGCCCTCCGGCAAACGGGGCAGCGGCGTGGCGCCCGGCGGCGTGCCGGAAGGCGAAACGATGGCCGGGAACGGCCCTCCCTGCGCTGGCGTGAAGATGCCGATATCCAGGCTCAGGCTCTCTTGCGGGCCAAAGGTCAGGTGCACCAGGCGGTACTTCACCTTACCGTCCAGCAGCATCTGTGAGCTGACTTCGGTCCCCTTCACATTGCCGGGCGGCGGAGGGGCCAGCCCCACTGCGTAGTACTCGAGCACGCGCTTCATCTGCTCGCGCCGCTCCTCCCACTGCTTCAGTGTCTTCACCTTGCGCCCGTTGTCGAGCGTCATCACGTCGGGCATCTCGGGCCGGTCAGGCAACTGATCCACGCCGGGCATGTCGGGCATCGACGTTTTGATCGGCGGCAGCGGAATCTCTTTGGGGTCCGGCCTGTCCGGCACGGTCATGCTCGCAGTCTGTGCGCTCAGCGAG
>JASHVE010000452.1 GCA_030039675.1 Acidobacteriaceae bacterium
TATGAAGACGTCACCTACACATGCTTCGGATGAGTGACTTTCCAAATAAACACTGCCGGTCAGACCCCGCGTCTTCAACTTGGCCGCGCTATAGGTGACCGCCATAAAAGCGTTCTGCCAGAAGTGCCCGAGCATTTGAGAGTCCGCGATGGCTGCCACCAGCACGCGGATATCCGCCGTTTTGCCCGGCGTTACCGCGCGCGTGATATCTACCGAGCCCCACGGCCAAGGTACTTGCCCACATTCTTTGCCATTGACATAGACGATCCCGTCCGTGCACACGCGGTCAAAGCACAGACTGATCACGCGGTCCTGCCATTCGGCAGGAATCGGCACCTCGCGCTCATACCAGGCGCTAGCGACCGCTGCCCCGTCATATATATCCCATTGCGGACCGCTGCCAAAGGCGACGAAATCGGAAGGCTTAGCGTCGCCTCGGCGACTCCCCCAGTTGCCCGGCACATTGATATACGCCCACCCCACCTTCGGTGGACCGGCTTCTCCAGCGACGGCAGGCGTAAAGCGCCAAATGCCGTCGAGGGATACCCGCGACCGTTTTGCATTCTCCGTTACGATGCTCGCCTCGCCCCAGTTCAGGCTCATGCCGGCGGGCAACACGGCGTCTGCAGATTGCGAGTCTGCCAGTGCCAGCGGCGGGAGCAGCGTTGCGCCTGCTAGTGCTGCGGTGGAAGTCTGGATGAATCGGCGGCGCGTCAAATTATCGCTTGCCCGAGGATGCTTCGGCCCGTGTCTCCGGTTCATGAGTTTCACTCCTGACAAAGCAGCATTCCTCATGGATTCAGGCTGTGCCTGAGCGAGAACATGCCTGCAGCCATGGCTGCGGCCATTCTCTATATCGAACATGAACTTTTGATATATCAGAATGGGTCTTGCCGGTCAAGCGCCTGCTGACAGGGGGTGACGTCAAGCTGATTATGCAAATAGCCGGAGGATGAGAATTTCGACACATTGCGGATATGGTTGTTTTCAACCTGGTCGACCCGCGCAGCGAGTTCCTTCTTCTGCGCTGGCGATGTTTCCTCGAAGACAACCGCATCCTGGATATTCAGGAAACGGCCCGCAAAGGAAAGATTCGACTTTTCGGAAAGACTAAGTCGAGTCTCACCAAGGTTCCGATCGCGCGCTACCCGGGGAAGGCAATCAGGCGGGAATGGGCCGTCTGGCGGGCTCGACGACTCCATTCTCGTCTGAGGTTCTCAAACGCCTCTACCCGACACGCGAGGTCTATGTCTCGCGTGTCCAATCGGCAGTACACGCAGCAGAAGAGGCTGGTGTCATCCGCCCCCGGCGTGTCGGGGAGTACCTCGAAGCGGCCAAGTCCACACCTCTACCAATCTGAATTACCCCGGCAGAAACATCCAGAACCTTTCAATTTACGCCGAGGACGCCGGCTTTCTCGCGAATGGAGCGGGCCGAGAAAGAGAGAGGTGAGCCGTCCGTGCTGGTAGTGGATGGGCGCACAAATAGTGAAGTATGCGCTTGACAATTTAGTTGAAGCGAGAGATACTCAAGCTGTCACTTCAGTGACAGCGGTGGCAAGTGGAGGTCCAAGGCGATGGCGGGAGCAAAGGCGGAACCGAAGGTTGTGCATGCGACTTGCGTGGTGGAGCGAGGCTTTTCAAAGCCGGCGAGCGTGGTGTTCGCCGCGCTGAGCGATCCTGACAAGGTTCGGCGATGGATGGGCGGAAGCGAGCACTCCGAGCTGTTCGAATTCGGCTGTGAATTCCGGGAAGGCGGGACGCAGGTCCTGAGGTACAAGATGGGACCGAAAACACCGATCGCTGGCGCGGTGATTACGAACGAGGGGCGATTTCAGCAGATCGTGCCGGACGAGAGGATCGTCACGGCTGCAACGATGAGAATGGGGGACCGCATCTTTTCGGCGTCGCAGGTCACGTTCGAGTTGGTGCCGACGGATAAGGGAACGGACCTGATTCTCACCCACCAGGGAGCGTTCTTTGAGGGATCGGATGGACCGGCTATGCGGGAGGAGGGATGGAACGTTCTCATGGACAAGCTGGTGGCAGTGGTAAACACTAAGCAGTGAGAAGTGGCGAAAGGGCGCTGGCGGATAACTTATTGCCGCCAGCACATCGCATTTGATTCCAGGCTGCAGGATGAAGATTTCCCGCTTGGGAAAAGAAGGCGAAGTGGTCACCAAGAATCAGGTGGATATTGATCGGGTTTTTCGTGCACTCGGTGACCGGACGCGCCGAGCGATGTTGGACCGGTTGGTTCGGGGTCCGGTATCGGTGTCGCAGCTGGCCGGGCCACTTGGGATCACGTTGACGGCGGTGGGACAGCATCTCGAGATACTGGAAGAGTGTGGGCTGGCTGTAACAGAAAAGGTGGGCCGGGTGCGGACCTGTCGGATTGCCTCTGCGGGATTGGATGCGCTGGAGAAGTGGGTACAGGAGCATCGGACGGAATGGGAGCGCAGGATGGATCGGCTGGGGGAGTTGCTGGAGGACGAGAAGCGATCAGCTGGGAGCAGAAGGCGTCGAAGCGCCAGCTCACAACCAGGATCCCATTAGCAGCGAGGGCGAAATAACGCAAACATGACGTCGAGCCTGGGCCTCGTTGGCGAAGGCGAAGGTGAAGTGTTTTCAAAAGCCGGATTAAGGTTCAGGAGAAATAAGCATGGCCAGGACAAATGGAATTACACGAAGGCAGTTTGTTGCATCAGCTGTTTCCGCCGCAGCCATTGCGGCATTGCCCACGTGCTCAGCAGCAGGCGAGCAGGTGAAAGCGACAAGAGGAGAGGATATGACGAAGTTGATACCGTATCTGTTGTTCGATGGAAAGTGCAAAGAAGCAATGGAGTTTTACCAATCCGTCTTTGGCGGGCAACTGAGTATCACGAAAGTA
>JASHVE010000453.1 GCA_030039675.1 Acidobacteriaceae bacterium
CGCCCGAAAGTCTGACATATCGGGGCACGATCAACCGTGCGGAAGGGCTCATCAGTGCCCGCCGCCAGTGAGAAGGCGTGCCGGAGATGTGCGTTACGCCACGGGCAGCGGCGCGCGCGAGAAAATCCCCCGTCGATTCCTGCGCGCTCGAAAGGATCAGGGATGCTCCGGTCAGGATCGCGCGAAGGAAAATCTGCAGCCCGCCGTAGCGCCGAATGTCGTAGAACGTGCTCCAGATGATGGAATCGCTAGGCTCCACATTGGTACGGATCGCCCCTGCCAGACTTTCAAGCGTGTGTGCCACGAGCTTCGGTGCGCCAGTGGTTCCGGAGGTGAGAAGAATCCACTCCGTCTTGTTACGCTCACCATGATCGCCATTCCGCAAGTGAATCTTCCGCGTGCACGGGCTGAAGTAGACCGGGCGCACCTTTCCCGTCCGGGGCGTCGCACCATCAGACACCACGGCGTCCGCTTCGGCCGTGTCCATCACGTAAGGAAAGTGCTCGAGCGGAAGATCGGGCGGGCAGAGCACGATCCGCCGCGCAACTCCGTCCAGCTCGATCAGTGCCAATGCCGCAGTAAACTGGTCCTTCGTGGCCAGTAGCACCGAGCGGTCGCGGAGTTCGTCCCCGCGGCCGTAGAGGGCCGACCCGGAAGCCAGATCGGAGAAGGATATCTGCGAATCCGCGTCCATGAGAACGCGACCCGGAAGATCGCCTGCGTCCTGGAGCGCGTCGCAAAGCGACTTTGGACTACTTGGCTGCATTTTCATAAAAAGCCACCAGCTCTCCGAACGTGACCGGAAGTATTGCGTCTTCCGCGTTGAAGGGATCCACTCCCAGCGACTCTTCGAGGCGCGAAACAATGACGGCGAAGCACAGAGAATCGAGGCCTGAGTCGAGCAGCTCAAGCTCGTCGGTAAGCGGCGCCAGCCGTTTATCGTGCTCTCGCGCAACCTGGGTGAATTGGGCAATGATCGTTGCTTTAACGTCCATCTGAATCAATATCCGCCTTTTGAGAAACAGCGAACGCACTTCCTGCTTCGTTGCCTGCCTGCACTTGGCCGGCAAAAGACCGCGCGAGCCTCCCGCGCATATCGCTGTTCCTGAGAATTGCTGAGATTTATTGTTGTGGTAATGGGAAATAAGACCGGAGCCAGTCTTCGATGTGCTGCCGGACTGCATCTCGCCCCAGCCGGTTGGCAAAGGAGTGATCGGTTCCTTCGGTAAGCTTTACGGTAACCTGATTGCGGTTCTTCACTCTTTTCAGTATGTAGGCGAGATAATCGAACTCGCCCTTGCGTGGCTTGGCGCCGATTGCCTGGCGTGCCGGCGCCTTCAGGATCAGAATGGGCAGACCAGCCGAGCTGATCTCGTCCCATCGGCTGAGAAGGCGAAAGTTGGCATTCTCTGGCGGCCTGTCTCCACGCAGCAAAAGCCGAATCTTCTTCATCGTGTGGTAAATACGGCTCAAAACCCGGCCCACCCGGCTCTTGAGGGCCCAGTCACTCAACTCCCGCCGTACCTTTGGCCGCACAGCCTGCGGTAGATGGAAGTACACATCCAGAAGAACCAGCCCCTTGCAAGTGGTCGAGCCGGCGGCCGTGTACAGTGCCGAGACTGCGCCGGCGCAATGGCCTACGAGGACGATGCCCGATAGATGGAAACGATCGATAAGTTCCTGCACACTCTGCGCAGCGCGGCGGGCAAACCCTCCCGAATTGATGAAATCGAGGAGTTCTCTGGGAAGATCGCCCTCAGAATCTCCCAGACCGGGTAGATCGATGCGAAAGGATGGATAGCCGCAAGCCGCGAGAGCGTCCGCCCAGTAAACGGCGGAATCTCCCGTGGCGGCTCTCGGCAGAGAAAGGGAGTTCAGGAAAAGAACCCCCACGCGCCCTTCATCGGGACCGAATGTGTCCGAAACTGGAAGCCAGTGATAGGTGCAATGAATGGGAGCACCCTCGACCTCCAGTGTGATGAGCTCACGCCCCTCAACTGATGGCTTCATTGCCCACCCTGTTTCGGGTAGTGACGTATCCTTCAATCCAGTCTGCATTTTCCTGAAACAACCAAGTGAAGTCTTTTACCTCGTCATAGCCGACGAATCCTCCCTTTACCAGCGGAGCCGCTTCCTTCGGCAGTTTGACGATTCTGACCGGCCGCTGTTGCTCATGAGTGCCGCGCTCATTGCTCAGCTCGACCGGCAACTCCCAATCGAACGAGGCCTGCCACAATCGCGCCGACCATTGGTATCCCTCCACCTCGACGGATGTTCCCTCCTCGAGCTGGCGAATATAGTCGCCCGCAGTGCGCCGCTCTGCCCCCGGCGTGAGCAGTTGCTCCAACCCCACCCAGCGAATCAATGTCGATCGAAGGGCCTGGTTTGCGTTTGCAGGCGGCGACCACAGCAATAACGCATCTCCCATACCTCGCAAAAAATTCGCGGCGGCGAGTATTGCCCCAATCTCCAAGCCATGTAGGACAACAGGTACGGAAGGCTCTCTTTTCGTGAACCAATGTCCCAGAAGCCGGAGGTCTTCGCTCCATTCGTTGAAAGTCATTTCTTCGAATCGACCGAAGCTCTCTCCAACCCCCCGATAGTCGTACCGCAGGACCTCAATTCTCCTTGCGGCCAGATGGCGGGCCCAGCGGACCCAAGGGAGATACGAATTCTGACGCTCGGAGGCAAAAGGGCCAACCAGCAGAATCCGGGCCAGAGGCTCCGCCACTCGATGTAGCACCGTATACAGGTGCGCACCGGGAACGGCGAAGTATCCGGCCTCCTCAGGCACCCAGGGCTGCGCCGAGCAAAAGGTTTCCGGTTGAGAGATCACTGGAGCTACTGAACATTCGCTTTGTTGTTTGTGTAAAACACGATCTTGTGCATGAGATCGCGAAGAAGAGTTACGCCTTCATAAGGGTCTTTCTCCGGCTCAAGCGGGCTGACCGTCATTTCGATTGACGCTGCCTGGAAGAGGCCGGCTGTGTGGGCAATGTCGCACACGCCGTGCACATCTGTGTATTCCATCTCCGTCGACCCTTGCAGTGCGGCAAGTTCGGCCAGATACGGCATAAACTTCTGAATGTAGCCCTCGAAAAAAGCCATCGCCAGCAGCGACTGCACAGCCGAAAGCCGGCCTAGGAACAAACGCATGCTGGTCAATTCCTCGTTGATCGACAGTGAATCCGAGTCCGTAGGAAACGCGTGAGCGGCAATCGAGAATCTCCGCAGCATGGCCGGATGCGCATCGCGGACTTCTTCATGCAAGTTCTCGAGCAGAATGGGCCGCGCTTCCTCTGCCTTCACGGCCAGAAGTGTGGCGGTCATCCAGTAAATGAAGTTGCTTTCCAGAACTGCGGAATAACGGGCGATCATCCCGCGCCGCTCCTCGGCTGTGAGCTGCTTTGGATCAGGCAATGAAGCGATCAGGTTGTCGATCATGCTGGTGATCGTCTGTTGAATCGAGTCGGCAGACAATTGGCTCTGCGACTGTTCAGGCGAAACTAATGCGATGCCCATGGGTTCCCCTTTCTCTGTTGGTTGATGTGATGCGCTGAAGAGGGCGCTGATGGAACGAAGTTGGGGGTATCCCTCGCTCAGGATAAAGGGTCGAAGCATTGAGTTCGCATTGGCGCTCCGCAATGCTCTTAACGTCTCGTTTTGTTTTGGAAAGTCCGGCTGCGCTTTCGACTTCGGTGCGCTACATCGCGCCCCTGCGCCTCAGCACGGCCGGCACGGTGGCGACAAGAATTCGAAAATCCAGATAGAGCGACCAGTTATCGATGTAATCCAGGTCCTGACGAATCCAAGTCTCGAAATCCGTTGCGTTGCGGCCTTTGATCTGCCAGATGCAGGTGATGCCCGGCTTTACGCTAAAGCGGCGCAGATGGCTGCTGTCCTCGATCAGCCGGACGTCGCGCACCGCCAAAGGGCGGGGGCCAACCAGCGACATATCCCCCCTCAGCACATTCCACAGCTGCGGCAACTCGTCAATCGAAGTCGTGCGTAGAAACCCGCCGATCCGGGTAATGCGCGGATCGCGCCGGATCTTGAACACCGGTCCGCCCAATTCGTTCATCGATTCGTACGCCGCTTGGAGCACCTCCGCGTCCTCCACCATCGTTCGCAGTTTATAGATGCGGAAGCGGCGCCGATCTAGCCCATACCTCTCTTGAGCGAACAGCACCGGACCAGGGCTGGTGATCTTGATTGCAATCGCCGCAGCCAGCAGAACCGGGGAGGTGAAGATCAGCAGTGCCGATGCCCCGGCGATATCAATCAGTCGCTTGAGGTAATTCCGCGACCCCTTGCGCACCATGCGTAGGATTGCAAACATCCCGTGGGCTGAGGAGTAGGCATCGATCTGCGCGATGTCTGTATTGAACAGCCGCGCCGGATGACGCACCTCCACGCCGATTTTTTCGCAGGTCGAGATCACCTGCTGCGTCTCTGCGTACATGGTCTTCACCGGCAGCGAGCAGTACACCACCGCCACCGGGTGTTCCCGCAGAATTCGCTCCAGTTGGTTGATCCCTCCCATGTACTTGCTGCTCATCTCCGCAGTACCTGTGAACTGGTCGTCTACGATTCCAGTTACCGAGTGCGTAGGCGTCTCGATCAGGTGAGCATAAAGCTCCTGTGCCCTGCGCCCCGAGCCAACCAAGATCACCTCGCGCTTGGTGACTACGTAGGTGAGCATCGCCCAGCGCGAGATGAAGGCCGCGGCCAGCCACAACAGGCCGGTCATGGCGGATGCAACGAGAAAGCAGAGGCTAAGGAGCAGCGCGCGGTCCGGAGAATAGTGGAAGCATCCGTTGGCGAAAACCAGAACCGAGCAGCACGCAGCTGCGACCAGACTGCCAATCGCCTGTTTCCGGGCCAGATCCGTACCCGACGCCATTCTTCCCCCCGCAATCGCCCTCCAGCAGAGCGTCAGGATTACAAGAAAGGAGAGGTCGAGAAGGCTGAGCTGCGGGACTCCCCAGTACCTGGCAACAGAAAGTACAGCCGGATTCTGGGTGAACCACCACCCTGCTACGATCACTGCGGGAATGAGGTCGCGAATGGAGCCGTACATTCCCACACGCGCCGTACCCAGGTCGTCAAAATGACGGCTGGCATACTTCCAAGAAAACCGAGTGCTGGTCCTCTCTCGGGGAAGCAATCCTGAGATGGCCACCGGAACTTGCGACATTCTATCCACCTAAATTTGAAGTTGCTTGAATTTAGCCCACAATCGATTCTGATTGACGCGATGTCATTCCAGGTCCTTCAGAGGTACAGCGGAAAAACCCCTCGAGCCCTGGATTGCATTCATCTGCATGCGCCGGACCACGACGAAATAGCGTTGTGAAGCCTGTCACCCGAATCGGCCGCGCCGGAACTCCTCCCACGGTCGCGCCCGCCGGGACGTTGCGCGTGACTACCGCGTTGGCTCCAACCGTCGCACCGTCGCCGATGGTCACGCCATCCAGAACGGTCACGCCCCGTCCGATCCACACATCGCTGCCAATGACAATCGGCGACATCGTGTGGCCAGCGCTGCGGATCGTGCGGTCGGGCAGCCGATCGTGATTGGCATCGCGAACGCTGCTGTATTCGCCGATCATCGTGCCGGGGCCAATTGTGATCTTTGCCATAGAGACGATCTGGACGCCCGTGGACAGTACAACGCCGTCCCCAATTTCTATGTCCCCGGTCTCCTGGGTTTCGAGATGCAAATTCGGATAGAGCAGGATGTCTTCTCCGAAGCGAACCCTCCGCGTCCCATACACATTGACGGTTCCGAGCACCACCGCCGACTCGCTGAGCGGAGTAATGATCCTCGACGAGAGAAGGGCATGGTAGTACACCCGCTCCCACTTGGCCCGCAGCCCCGCGCTGGTTCGCAAGAGGGCGGAAAGCACAGCGCTCATATTCTTCTTGACCAGCCGGTTCATAGCCAATGTTTCTGTCCTTGGGTAGAATTACGCTTCTTTTTCTTACCAGGGTTGGGTCGGAGAGAGCCTTCCACCCCTCGTCTCGCGCCATGCCTGTGCCATAAAGCCGGCCAGCCGGAGCTCCATTTTCGCGCTCGAACGGCGGTCCGCGCTGGAGCTGAATTGTCTTCGGAAGAACCGCACCCAGTACCAGACAATCTCCAGCGCCATCGCCAAAGCGGCCGCCAGCAGGCCGGAGTGCTTCCGGTAGTAAAGTAGCGCGCTCCGCATGCGCCACAGAGTCAACTGCGAACCAACTTTTGACAGTTCGACAGTATTCATTTGCCTTGAGGACTCACCCCCGATGTGAATGACCGCGATGTCCGGCCAATAGCAAATGGAATAGCCCAGTACTTTGATGCGCTTGCAAAGATCGATTTCCTCAGAGTAGAGGAAAAACCGTTCGTCGAAGCAGCCGGCAGCGCACAGCGCCTCGGCGCGGATGATCGAATAGGCCCCCGGAACCCAATCAACCTCTGCGGGCTCCATTGCATTGGCCCAGGTCCTGTCAAATCGGCCGAAGAAACGGGAACGCGGAAAGCGAGCCGCCAGCCCCATACGCACAATTAGATCGTCCAGAATGGTGGGGAACTTGCGCGCGGAAGGCTGCCACGAACCATCCCGGCCTATCAATCGGGCTCCACCAATACCAGCCTTTGGATTTTCCTCCATGTGCAGCACCGAACGCTCCAGCGCCCCTTCAGTCAGGAACGCGTCCGAATTCAGTAGCACAATATACTTACCCCGCGCCGATTCGAATCCAAGATTATTGGCTCCGCCGAAGCCCAGGTTCACTTCGCTTCGGATGAGCAGCGCCTCGGGGAACTCCACTTCCACCATCTGCTGCGATCCATCTGCCGAGCCGTTGTCGACCACGATCATCTGCACACGCAGAGAACGTGTCTCGCGGCGTACCGACTCAAGACACTCGCGCAGCACATTCCGCGTGTTGAGCGAGACGACTACTACCGAAACGTCGTATGAAAAATCAGTTGGCGGCATTATCGGCACTCTGTTCAAACACCCGACGCAAGATTCTGCTCAAACGCATCGGCAAGTCTGCGCGCGTTCTCCGTCAAGTCGTGTAGCGCAAGGACGCGTTTCCTCCCGGCTGCAGCCAACCTATGTCTCTGCTGCGGGTCCTCGATCATTTTCCTCATCGCGCTTACCAGCTTCTCTTCAGACGAAGCGGGTACAAGAAGCCCGTCGACGCCGTCACGGATCAGCTCCGGAATCCCGGCGACATACGTGCTGATACACGGGATCTCCATCGCCATGGCTTCCATAAGTGCAACGGGAAGACCCTCGGCGAAACTTGCCAAAACGAAGAGATCTGCTCCTTCAAGAACCCTTCGCGTCTCCTCGTGACTCAGCGCCCCCTTGAACTCCACGGCCGACGACAGCACGGAGCTTCCCCTGACAAACGCCTCCAGATACCTCCGATCTTCGCCCCCTCCTACCAATTGCAGTCGAACCCTAAAACCCTGCTCGAGCAGTTCAGCCAGCGCCCGCAGTAGTATCAGTTGGCCTTTTGCCGGAACCAGCCGGCCCACGCATACAATTGCCAACGTATCGTCGGTGGCTTTTTCCTTTCGGCGCAGGGGCGCGAAGACAGCTGGGTCGACCCCCAGCCGGATCACCTCAAGCTTTTTCCAATGCTCTGGAGATGAGAGCCGCATCAACTGGCTGCGGCAATAATCGCTGATACAAAAAACAAACTTTGCCTGTGCCACTTTTTGCGCGAGATAGTACCCTTCGACATCGTGGAACTCGTCAGGACCGTGCACACTGAGCGAGTAAGGAATCCGCCACGCCGACGCGGTGAGCATTCCCACCGTAGCCACAGCAGTCGAAAAGTGCACGTGCAGGTGGCTGCATCCACGCCGCCGCATCCAGTCACCCACCAGCAGCGCCTCAGCTAGGTAAAAGATTGCATACAACTTGGCGTGCAGGTTCCATCCACCTAGTTTTAGCGCGCACTTGAGGCCCCGGAAAAGCACGCCCGGCTGCTGCAGCACCGTCTTGAGAAGGACGCCCGCAGCGCGCAGCCACGAACTGTGCTTTACGTAGAAAACCCTTGCGCTCTCCTCACGCTCGGCCGGCGAAAGAGCATCCTCGCTCCTGTCCGGCGAGTTGATTGAAGCAACTTCGATCTGCAGCCCTAGCCGACGGAGCTGAAGAATCTCGTTCAGGAAGAAACTGTGCGATACCGCCGGATACCGGCTCAGCAGGTACGCGATCCGTCGGCCCGCCGCGTGCGGCGAACGGTCCGCGGCCGCGGGGTGCGGTTCTGCCTGGGGTTCATCAAGAACGGTTTGCATATACGGTTTCGCTATTTGGGCGGAGATAATCTACGGATTGAGCCCCGATCCTCGGACTGCTCACACCGAGGCGTCTCTCGATGTCCTGACCCAGGGTGTGTCGGCACGGGATGCCCGCCAGATCCGTCGAAACATGCACAGCTTCCACAGAACGTAGAGCGGCACCGTCAACAGGGCCCTCATGGCTCCCCAGAAGTCTCGTCCGGCGGCGGCCGCCACCATCACGTGCGCTGCAATCACCGCTAGCGCCGCCGCCGCATAGATTCGCAGCCACACAACCGGCAGGCAGAACGCAATCGTGAGTAGTCCAACCTCAAAGGCCAGAGGGAGCCCGAGCAAATCCAAGAGCGGCTCCATCAGCCGGAGCTGGCCGCAAAGAACCTTCCCCACTAGGCGAGGCGACCACTGCTTCATCATGCGCAGCCTACCGCCTTCCCAGCGCGCCCGCTGCGTCGTTGTTCCCGCTGCCGATGTGGGCGCTTCACTTGTCACTTGTGCCTCGTTCACAAACTCGACGCGAATCCCGGCGCTGATCAGCATCAGGTGATACTCCAGGTCCTCCGTCGTGGACCGCGCCTCATACGGAATCTTTTCGAGCACATCCCTCAGCATCCCGAAGCCATTTCCGAAGAGCCCCGCCGAGAAACCGAGCCGCTCCCTTCCTCGCGGCCGGATCACATTGAAACCCAGAAAGGCTAGGTTCATTAGTTGCGCCCGGCGGGTCGGGTTCGGCGTCTCGATCTCGTAGCGGCACTGGATGGCCTGGGCGCCAGCCGTGAAGCGGGACCTCGCGGCATCGATGAAATTCGCTGAAGCCACCGAGTCGGCATCCATCACCAGCATTGCCTCAACGCCCTCCGTTATCGCAGTCGAAAAACCGTGATGCAGGGCGCAGCCCTTGCCGCTCTGGCTGGTTTCGTTCAACACCAGTACCCTCGCACCCGCGTTCTTGGCCTCGAGAGCAGTATTGTCGCTGCAGTTGTGCGCCACCACTAGCACTTCCGCCAATCTTGGCCGCGAAGCCAGGATGCTGCGAACACATCGTCCAATCAGCGCCTCTTCATTGTGTGCGGGAACAATCACCGCCATAGGTAGCGGAATCGTCCGCACCTCGTCCGTCTTTTCGTTTTTCTTGTCCGAGGCTCTCCTTGGCAATATGGCCGCAACTGTCAACACCAAAAGCTCCGCAATCAACGGCGCCGTCGCGGCCGCCAGAGCAAGGCTTGTGGACGCAATCAGAAGGGAGAGAATGGTCATAAATTCGATGCCCGGTCGCAGCGCCTTCACTTACACAACAGCGTTAACGGGAAGATGCCTTTCTAACTGTGAGTATTTCCCGAGAGCATGACGTTTCGGCGCTCCATCATCCTGTGCTGCACAAGGATGCGCACCTGGTGATACAGATCCCAGACCTCATCGGCATGAACCGGAATCATCTCGCCGCCGATGCGGCACAGGGCAAAATTCTCCTCTGGCCTCGACCGCAGTGGTTCCGGATAAGGCTCGATGCGGCGAAGAGCATCAGCCACCTTGGGTGCGACGCGGAACTGCGACCGCAGCTGCGAAGCGTGGATCACGCGGCTATGAACCGGCCGCAGGCCGGTCAGCCAGAACTCTCTCCGCCAGCGGCGCGCAACCCGCACCAGGTGCACCAGTAGCCCCAGAGCATCTGGACCGAGATAAGCCGTCTCGCTCAAATCCAGCACAATGTGTGCCCCGGAAAAGATCCGCGCGCACACCTCGGTCTCTACCGCGCTAAGCACACTATCACTGAAGCTGCCCGCGATACGAAAGACTGAAGCCTGCCCGGCCACTTCGCATGTGAGCCTGCCAATCGATTGGTTTCTCTCCTGCGCGGCCGTCGCCGCGATCTGCACAGTGAGATGGCGCAGCAGGCCCATGATGTTTCCCAAGTACCGGCTCGCCAGCCGTGCCGGCTCCTGCAGCATGCGATAAACCCACTCCAAGCCCGAGTCCTGCATCCATTGGGGGGCCCGCGACACCTTCCCGCTCAGGAAATCGAGAGACCCACCCACGCCAATGCAGAGCGGCACGTTCAACCGATGCCTGTGCATGGCCAGCCATTTTTCCTGCTTGGGATTGCCGAAAGCCACGAGCAGAATGTCAGGTCGCGCTTCCTCGATCCGGCCTAGAATGCCCTCGTGATCCATTTGATCGAGGGGCTTGAACTCCGGCGAGTGACGCCCCGCTACACACACCCCGGGATACTGCGTTTCCATCCACGCAGCGGCGCGAGCCGAGCTTTCCTCCTCGGCACCCAGCAGGAAAAGGCGGTACCCACGGGCCGCAGAGAGGCTCACCAGCCGAGGAACAAGGTCGGCTCCTGCCACGCGCTCCTTTAGCGCGCTGCCCATCATGCGAGAAGCCCACACCAGAGGCATGCCGTCAGGTAGGACCAGATCGCAGCTGCAGAGCGCCTCGCGTAGCTCGTCGTCGTGAATGGATTTGATCAGAAAATCAACATTCGCCGTAGCGACCTGGTGAAATCCGCCCTCAGCAATATGGTCCTCAAGAACCTGCATCACTTCATCCATTGACAGGTTGTCGATCGGAACTCCAAGGATTGCCACCTTGCTCTTCCGAGAAGATGCAGTAAACCTGCTATCGGTAATTGCTGATTCGATTGTGGCCATTATGGAACACCTTTATCTGGCGCATGCTTAGAACAACTTGTGAGCCTCAATCATTCGAATGACTGATCTGATCCTCACAATTGCGCAGATCGACGGAGAAACGACTTAGCAGTGAGAGTTAAGTCGCCGTTCTTGCGGAAGCCGAACGGAAGCGCACGATCCTGGTTGAAACGGACGTAACGAGGTTAGCCGAATCAAGAATCATCTAGGTGGGCGTGCCTAAACGCACCCTCGCTTCGCCATCTGCGAGAGTGATCGTTGACATGCTATTAGAATTGAGGGTGCAGCTTGCGGTTGAATGGGACCACCGGAGTCAGCTTTCACAACGAACTTCGCGGTCACCACACCTTAGGTCTATTTATTAGAAGAGCTGGACGTCTCGGCGAGCACATCCGATCGCGTATAATAATAGTCGCCGTAGCTCGAACCGTTCGAACAGTTCATTAAAGCGCCAATCAGCTTCTGCGAATCGAGCGCCGCCAGGCCGTTACGCAATAGTTTCTTTCGAGTGACCCCTTCACGCGTAACAAGCAATATCCCATCTGTTAAGCGCGTCCAGATGCTGGTGTCGGCTATTGGGAGCACGGGAGGTGAATCAATGACAATCCAATCGAACCAATCCGTAAGTTGCTCCACGAGCGACGAAAGTCGCTTCGACTGCAAAAGGTCTAACGGATTGCCCGTCGCTCGCCCGGCCGGCAGAATACAGAAATCCTGACCGGTAAAGCGATAGATACTTTCTGACACATCTTTCCCATCATGCAGTCGATCGCAGAGGCCAGGCTTGTCTGCGAGGCGAAAAATCTCCGAAAGTGACGGGCGTCTTACATCTCCTTCCAGCAGTAAAACACGCTCATCCCTTTTGAGAGCCAATGCGCAAGCGAGATTGGCAGATACCGTACTTTTTCCTTCTTGTGGGACCGTACTCGTGATAAGCACTTTCTTCAGCGGCCGTACGCGACGCAGATCCCTCAGGCGAACGCTCAAAAGACGGAAAGCCTCTGTTGTAGAGTTTTCGACTTTGTTGAGGCAAACCAGCCGACACTCAGGTGGAATAGAAATCGGCAACGGCTGAAAGTGATTCAATGCCGCGGCACGTCCGTCAGCAGGCGGAGTCGTTCTTGTACCCGGAACAGCGCCGAATGATGTTCTCTCTTCACAGGCGTGTTCGCGAGCAAGCTCATCGCCCACTTCGGATTGCTGACCTGAGAATTCGGGCGCGGTCCATTTTAGCGCTTCATGGATCTCTGCGCGCCGCAATAGCTCGGTTGTATCCGTGAGTGCGACTCGGCCGTTCGCGGAGCGCTCCGTCTCTGCCCTTAGTAGAGCGTCAAATATTTGGCTCATATTTAATCTCTTCAATCGAAATCGATCCATCCGTGCCAGAAGCAGCTACGACGGGTGAGCGGAGGCCGGTATAGAACTCGCGCGAAACACCCGCCAGTATCTCATCTTTATTCAGCTCGCGATCTTTCGCTCCCGCCCCCACTATCGAGACCGTCCTGTCGAGATGAAACTCTCGAGCCACGTCTTCGACAACGTCCGCCGTTATTTGAGAGATTCGTCTCGCATACGCGGTAATCAAGGCATTCTCGCAGATCGTGTTAATTAGACGGGGTAACCCTCGAGAATAGCGGTACACCTTCGCGGTGGCGTGAGGCGAAAACAACAGTGCAGCTGACGCCAGATCTGCCCCAGCGATCCGCAGACGCCTCTCGATATATGTCTTGGTCTCCTCCGCAGTAAGTGGGCTAAGCTGGGCGCGGAGAGAGATTCTCTGTTTGAGTTGTCTGAGTCCGATCGAGTCGAGCTTCTCGTCGAGCTCCGGCTGCCCTACTAATATGATCTGCAATAGCTTTTCGGTGGCTGTCTCAATATTTGACAGCAGGCGAATTTCCTCCAGCGTATCGGTCGACAAGAGATGAGCTTCGTCGACGATCAACACTGTGGTCAATCTTCCCGTTCCTCTCGCGATCAGGAACTTGCTCAAACTAAATAGCAGTTCACATTTGTTTTTATCTGATGCGGGAAGCCCGAAATCGCAAAGCACATACTGTAAAAACTCGGTCGGTGACAGCGTGCTATTAAAAAGATATGCGTACGCAATATCTTTACTCTGCTCCAAGAGATGAAGCAAACACCGCAGCAACAGTGTCTTCCCTGTACCTACTTCACCCGTGATTACGACGAGTCCCTTGTGCCGACGAACACCATAATAGAGGGATGCGAGCGCTTCATCATGTCGCTTCGTCGGAACAAAGCAATTCGGATCAGGGGTAAGCTCAAACGGGTTTTTCGTCAATTTAAAGAAAGCGTTATACATGACAAGGTTCCTATGCGTGGAAGTAGCTAACGACGGTCCCGCCCATTATAGTGACGGCGACAATCGTCGCCATCACCCATCCCAAAATCACGCTCCTCTTCCTGCGCCGCTCCTCTCCTGAATTCAGCACTTCAGGAATTTCCGACACGACAGTAATTGGCAACAGTGCTTTGATCTCCTTTTCGCTGTACAGACGGTCATCCATGAATTCAAATGCACCGACCACGACTACGCCCAATGCGATACCGAAGCCCAACGCCGCTTCACAAAATTTGAGACGGTTTGGGAAATCTGGTTTTAAAGGCAAACTTGGCGGATCGAGCATTGTGAACCTCTCGCCTTGTTGCATGTGCTCCATGCTCGTCGCCATCTGTGACTCATCTTCCTTTTTCAGCAGGTCGTCATAATTCGCCTTGGATTGGTCATAACCACGCGTTAAGTCCGCCAATTCCTGCTCAGTGGCCGGCTCTCCGTTCAGCCGTGCTTGATAGTCATTAATCCTAACTGTAAGCTCCGAGATCGCATGTTCCCGG
>JASHVE010000454.1 GCA_030039675.1 Acidobacteriaceae bacterium
CAGCCCGCAGGATGCGATGATCCGCGGCAACTGGTGGGAGATTTTTCACGAGCCGGAATTGAACGCGCTCGAAGAACAGCTCAACATCGACAACCAGAACCTGAAACTGTACTTCGAGAACTACATGGCCGCGCGCGCAATGATTGCCGAAGCCCGCGCACAGTATTGGCCGACTATCACCGCCGCTCCAGCCTTCAACCGCTCCAGGAGTTCCGGCAATCTGCGCAACTCGTCTACGGCGAATACCGGCCAGACCTCCACGCTGTGGTCAGCACCGCTCGATGTCTCCTGGACACCTGACTTCTGGGGCAAGATCCGCAATGAAGTGCACGCCGAGCAATACGCTGCGCAGGTAAGCGAAGCCGACCTCGAGGTGGAAAAGCTTACCGAGCAGGCCAGCCTGGCTGAGTACTACTTTGAGATTCGGGGCCAAGATATGCTGCAACGGATTCTCAATGAAACCGTGGCGGCAGACCAGAAATCGCTGGACTATACCCAGGCCCAATACGACACCGGTGTGGGCGATTACATCTCGGTGGCCGAGGCGAAGACGACGCTCGAGTCCGCACAGGCAGCCGCGGTGAACGTTGGGCTGCTGCGCGCGCAGTACGAGCACGCCATTGCGATGCTGCTGGGCAAGATCCCAACGGACTTCTCGATCCCTGTGAAGCCCATGCTCTATACCGCGCCGCCCATTCCTACCGGCGTGCCGTCACAACTTGTCGAGCGACGTCCGGACATTGCCGCGGCCGAGCGCACGCTGGCTGAGGCCAATGCCACCATCGGCATCGGCTATGGCGCGTTCTTTCCCGCCGTCACAATCTCGACCAGCGGCGGATTCGAGAGTTCGACGCTGAGTCACCTCTTTGACTGGCCAAGCCGCTTCTGGTCGATCGGCCCCTCTGTCTCCGAGGTCATCTTTAACGGCTGGCTCTATCGCGCGGAACTGCATCAATACGTCGCGCAGTACAATGCCGATCTTGCCTCTTACAGGCAGACAACCCTGAATGCCTTCCAGCAGGTAGAAGATTATCTGGCGGCGACGCGCATTTATTCGCAGCAGATTCTTCGCCAGCAGCAAGCGGTGAAGGACGCGCAGGATTATATGAACCTGGAACTGGTGCGCTACAACACCGGAGTTGATCCGTATGTCGATGTCGTTGTGGCTCAGACCACCCTGTTGACCAATCAGGAGACCTTAAACAGTCTTCAGGTGAATGAAATGACCTCGGCAGTGCAACTAGTGCAGGCGCTTGGCGGAGGATGGGACCATAGCCAGCTCCCGACGCCTTCGCAAGTCGGCGCCAAAACGACAAACGCCGACTACAAACTGCAACAGTAGACGCGCCTTCGGTGATCAGACCTGGCAGCTACTGCACTGAGCGGTAGCAGATGTTATCGCCGTCCAGCCGGTATTCAGCGGAGCAGACGTCTCCTCCGCAGATCATCATCTCGCCGCCGTAAAGCTGCCGGCGCGTGATGAGCCCCAATGTGCCGCAGCGCGGGCATGACATCACCGCCACATAGGGATTTTGCGCATGGCCAAGCTTCGCCTGGTTTTCCAGCAGGAAAACCGTGCCGGGGTCCATTCTCTCGGGGATCCATTCTTCTAAAAACTGCAAGTCGGCTGACATCGTTCCCTCCATGGGTCTTGATGCAATCTCGCCGCACCGAGTGGGTTATAAAACAACAGCAGTTACGAATGGCAATTTCAATTTTGGGACTTGTCCGTTGCAACACAGTGTTGCCGCGCTCGCCCCGATTCGTCAACCGGAAACAGTAGCCAGGAGTATCCGGCGTTACCCCCTTGCCCGGTTACGGATGATCGTTCCCTCCGCCCGAAAGTGTCATCCCCTCTTGTTGTTTCGATGCCTGCATCCCCACCCTGGTATGTGAAAGCGCAAACTCATCGATGGCTTTGTAGGTTTCCTCGTTGCGCAGAATCGCCTCAACGTATTCGCGGGTCTGCGTGAATGGAATGGACTCCACGAACTCATCCAAACCAGTGTAAGGCCCTGCGGATTCCCAGTCGGTGACGCGGCTGTCGCCCGCGTTGTACGCCGCGAGCGCATAGATCTGCTCGCCACCAAAGTGGTCGAGCATCTGGCGCAGGTAACGCGTTCCGAGCTTGATATTTGTCTCCGGATCGAGAAGCTGGAAGGTCTGGAAGTGCGTTATGCCTTCCTCACGGGCCAGCGTCCTGCCCACCGAGGGCAATAACTGCATCAACCCCCAGGCATTCGCATACGAGATCGCCGAAGGATTGAACTCCGACTCCTGCCGGATGAGCGAGGCCACCAGATATGGGTTCAGATTGTTCTTCTCCGACTCTGCCTTGATAGTGTCCCAGTATGGCTCCGGATAGAGAATGCGCCAGTAGGCCAGAGGAATGGATGAGATGGATGCCGTCGTGGCATAGGGCATAGCACGCTTCAGCGCGCGCAGGGCGCGGAACGTCTCGCCGTAATTGGCATAAATCTGCGCCTCAGCCAGGGCGCTCCAGGAATCCGAGTCCGGATCGGCCTTGATCTCTTCCGCGATGTACTCGTTCAAGCCAGCGTTGGCGAGCAACTTCGCTTTCGCCAGATGCGGGCTGTCAACGGGAAAGCTATCTACGAGCTTTGGCTCCGGCAGCGGCTGGAACCGGTCGAGCTGCGGATCTGAGGCCGGTTCCATCTTGCCCAGCGCCGTGAGCCGCTCGCGCGCCATCTGCGCGTAGAAGTAGTGCTGATAAGCGCGGACAATGGCGCGATAGTTGGCCGCGGCCAGCGCCGGGTCATGGTCCTGTGTTTCGTAAAGACGTCCCCGCCAATAGAGCGCCGACACAGTCTCCGCGGCCCCGGGATAGAGCTTGATCTGCTCGTCGAACAGCCGTGCTGCTTCCGGGTACTGCGCTTCGCGATAGCTCAGCCAGCCCGCGCGCCAGTGCGCCGCCGCAGCATTCTTGGTCTGGGGAAAATGCGCAGCCAGATAGCCGTAATACTCAACGGCCTGGGGGTAATCGCGCTTGAGCAGAAACATGTTTCCGGCTGAGAATAACGCCTCAGCCAGCCAGGGGCTGCGCGGAAAGCGCGTCTCCATCTCGGTCAGGATGCGCTCGAGATCGGCGGCATCGTCGCGGTCGCGCGCAAGTTCTATCAGCAAATCGAGGCGCCGGGCCCCGTTTTCGTCATCCGTATCGGGCAGCGCCTGCACCGTAGCCGGACTCAGCCGCTTCAGCTTCAGCTCGCAGGCTGCATGGGCGACGGCAAATCCGTTG